>NZ_JBOBDQ010000005.1:0-157297 GCF_050586565.1 Pseudomonas sp. WC1 | reverse complement strand
CACCCCTGTGGGAGCCGGCTTGCCGGCGATGGGCCGCACAGCGGCCCCCTTGATTTCAGGGCCTGACCTTCTTCAGCTCGTTCAACAACCCCATCAACTGCTCCAGCTTGTCCGCGCCGAACTGGCGCTGGATCTCCTGGTAGTTGCGCTCCATCTCCTCGCTCATCGCCAGGAACGCCTGCTGCCCACGCACGGTCAGGCTGATGAAGATGCGCCGCTGGTCCTCCGGCGACTTGCGCCGCGCCACCAGGCCGTCACGCTCCAGGCGCTTGAGCACGCCGCTCATGCTCGGTTTGAGGATGCAGGCCTGGTCGGCCAACTGGTGGCTTTCCAGCTCGCCCTGCTGGCGCAGGATACGGATCACCCGCCATTGCTGCTCGGTCAGGTCGTGGGCATTCAGGGCCGGGCGGAAGAACGCCATGGTCGCTTCGCGGGCCTGCAGCAGGGTCAAGGTCAGGGAGGGTCTTGGTTGGGTCATCAGGATCAAGGGCTGTTTTATTAAGATATTAATAAAGTGAAATACATTTTCACCCGGGCTGTCCAGCCCTGTGAAAAGTACCAGCGCTCCTGGCAATCACCCATTCCCGCGATGCCTTCCCCATAGCACGATCTGCCGACAGCCAGCCGCCCGGAGCCCGTCGCCGCATGTCAACGCAACCCCGCCTGGCGCTGGCGATATTCGCCCGGCGTCATTTGCGCATGGCGCTGGAAGAAGCGGCTGAAGTACGCCGGGTCCTTGAACCCCAGGCGGTAGCAGATCTCGTTGGCCGAGCCGCCGGTGTACAGCAGCAAGCGCCGCGCCTCCTGCATCAGCCGCTCGAACACCAGGCGCTTGGACGGCAGGTCGGCCATGCGCCGGCACACGTCGTTCAGGCGCGCCTCGGTCACGCCCAGGGCCGCCGCGTAGGCCGGCAGGGTCCAGTGTTCGAGGTAGTGGCGCTCGATCAGTTCGTTGAAACGGTGGAACAGCTGCAGGTCCTCGTGCCGCGCGGGCGTGGCCTCCAGCGAATTGGCGCACAGGCGCAACAGGCTGATCATCACCAGGCGGGCCAGGTCCTGCACGGCGGTGCCCTGCCCGGCCTGGCCATGACCCAGTTCGCCGCCCAGCAAGTCGAACAATTGCTCCAGGCGCTGCACCTCCTCGGCCGCCGCCCCCTGCAGGTGGCCGAGGGCAACGCACGCCGGTTGCAGGCGCGGCCCGAGCGCAAGCCCGGGTTCGGCCTGCAGCAGTTGCCAGACCAGTTGCTGGCGCACGGTCAGCACATGGCCGTCGGCATCGGGCTCGGTGACGAAGGCATGGGGAATGGTCGGCGGGGTGAGGAAGAACATCGGCCCCGACTCGTGGTAACGCTGCTCGTCCAGGTACACCCGCACGCTGCCGGTCTTCACGTAGTGGACCTGGAAGAAACGGTCGTGGCGGTGCACCGGCATGTTGCGGCCGAAGAAACCGGCCAGGTTGCCCAGCCGGTCGTAATGCACCTCGCTGTCGCTGTAGCGCTGGTCGTAGACCTGACCGATGTTGATGTTGGGGATCGGCTGTCGTTCTTTCATTGTTGTTCTCGCAGCGGTGAAACGCGCCGGGGGACATCATCCTAGCACCACCGGCCAGCGGCGAATGCCTTGACGATCGTTAACATATTAAATATAACGTTAACACATTAACAAAAACACCACGAAGCGCCCCCTGTCGCTTCGCCCACCGCAGGAGAAATGCATGAGCCGTGCCTTGCACGAGGTCGCCAGCGGCAGCCTGTTCGGCGTCGCCCTGAACTACCAGGGCCTGCTGCAACAGCATCTGGCGTCCTTCCACGAAGCGCCGTACCAGCAGCCGCCGGTCAAGCCGGTGCTGTTCATCAAGACGCCCAACACCCGCAACGGTCACGCCCAGCCAGTGACCTATCCCTCGGCAGTCGAACGCCTTCAAGCGGGCCCTGCACTGGGCGTGGTCATCGGCAAGGACGCCAGTCGCGTCAGCCTGGACAACGCCCTGGACCACGTGGCGGGCTACACCATCGTCAACGAGTTCAGCCTGCCCGAAGACAGTTACTACCGCCCGGCGGTCAAGGCCAAATGCCGCGACGGTTTCTGCCCGCTCGGCCCGCAACTGGTGCCGCCCACGCAGGTCGGCAACCCCGACGCGCTGGGCATTCGCCTGTGGGTCAACGGTGAGCTGCGCCAGCAGAACAACACCGCCAACTGCGTGCGCGGCGTGGCCCGGCTGATCGCCGAGATCAGCGAGTTCATGACCCTGCATGCCGGCGACGTGCTGATCACCGGCACGCCGGAAAGCCGTGTCGATGTGCTGCCCGGTGACCGGGTGACGGTCGAGATCGACGGCCTCGGCCAGCTGACCAACTCCATCGTCGCCGAACAAGGACTCGCCCCATGAAGCACGCCCGTATCCTGTTCGACGGCCAGGTCCACGCGGTCACCGTCGAAAACGACCAGCAACTGCGTCTGGCCGATGGCCGCCTGGTCGGCGCCGACCAGGTCACCTGGCTGCCGCCGGCCAGCGGTAGCATGTTCGCCCTGGGCCTGAACTACGCCGACCACGCCGCCGAGCTGGCCTTCACACCGCCCACCGAGCCGCTGGCCTTCGTCAAGTCGCCCGGCACCTACACCGGGCACGACCAGGTCAGCTGGCGCCCGGACAACGTCAAGTACATGCACTACGAGTGCGAGCTGGTGGCGGTGATCGGTAAGCCGGCGCGCAACGTCAAGCGCGAGGACGCCCTCGACTACCTGGCCGGCTACACGGTGTGCAACGACTACGCCATCCGCGACTATCTGGAGAACTACTACCGCCCCAACCTGCGGGTGAAGAACCGTGACGCCACCACCCCGGTAGGCCCGTGGATCGTCGACACCGCCGATGTGCCGGACCCGTCGAACCTGACCCTGCGCACGTGGATCAACGGCGAGCTGAAACAGCAAGGCACCACGGCCGACATGATCTTCGACATCCCCTACCTGATCGAATACTTCTCCAGTTTCATGACCCTGCAACCCGGCGACATGATCGCCACCGGCACCCCGGAAGGCCTGGCCGACGTGGTCCCGGGCGACGAGGTGGTGGTGGAAGTGGAAGGCGTCGGCCGCCTGGTCAACCGGATCGTCAGCGAAGCCGAGTTCTTCGCCCGCAACGCACAAGAGGCAACAGCATGATCAAGCACTGGATCGATGGCCGCGAAGTCGAAAGCCGCGACACCTTCGTCAACTACAACCCGGCCACCGGCGAGGCCATCGGCGAAGTCGCCAGCGGCGGCGCCGAGGAAGTCGCCCTGGCCGTGGCCGCGGCCAAGCAAGCCTTCCCGAAATGGGCCAATACACCGGCCAAGGAGCGCGCGCGCTTGATGCGCCGCCTGGGTGAGCTGATCGAGCAGAACGTGCCGCAGTTGGCCGAGCTGGAAACCCTGGACACCGGCCTGCCGATCCACCAGACGCGCAACGTGCTGATTCCCCGCGCCTCGCACAATTTCGACTTCTTCGCCGAGGTGTGCACACGTATGGACGGCCACAGCTACCCGGTGGACGACCAGATGCTCAACTACACGCTCTACCAGCCGGTTGGAGTGTGCGCGCTGGTGTCGCCCTGGAACGTGCCGTTCATGACCGCCACCTGGAAGACCGCGCCGTGCCTGGCCCTGGGCAACACCGCGGTGCTGAAGATGAGCGAACTGTCGCCGCTGACCGCCAATGAGCTGGGGCGCCTGGCCGTGGAAGCCGGCATTCCGGATGGCGTGCTCAACGTCATCCAGGGCTACGGCGCCAGCGCCGGCGATGCCCTGGTGCGTCACCCGGACGTGCGCGCCATCTCCTTCACCGGCGGCACCGCCACCGGCCGGAAGATCATGCAGACCGCCGGCCTGAAGAAGTACTCGATGGAACTGGGCGGCAAATCGCCGGTACTGATCTTCGAGGACGCCGACCTCGAGCGTGCGCTGGACGCTGCCTTGTTCACCATTTTCTCGCTCAACGGCGAACGCTGCACCGCCGGCAGCCGCATCTTCATCCAGGAGAGCGTGTATCCGCAGTTCGTTGCCGAGTTCGCCGCCCGTGCCAAGCGCCTGATCGTCGGAGACCCGACCGACCCGAAGACCCAGGTCGGCTCGATGATCACCCAGCAGCACTACGACAAGGTCACCGGCTATATCCGCATCGGCCTGGAAGAAGGCGCGCGCCTGCTGGCCGGTGGCCTGGAACGCCCGGCCGGATTGCCGGCGCACCTGGCCAAGGGGCAGTTCATCCAGCCGACGGTGTTCGCCGATGTGAACAACAAGATGCGCATCGCCCAGGAAGAGATCTTCGGCCCGGTGGTGTGCCTGATCCCGTTCAAGGACGAGGCCGAGGCGCTGCAACTGGCCAACGACACCGAGTACGGCCTGGCTTCGTATATCTGGACCCAGGACATCGGCAAGGCCCATCGCCTGGCACGTGGCATCGAGGCAGGCATGGTGTTCATCAACAGCCAGAACGTGCGCGACCTGCGCCAGCCGTTCGGCGGTGTCAAGGGCTCGGGCACCGGCCGCGAAGGCGGGCAATACAGTTTCGAGGTCTTCGCCGAGATCAAGAACGTGTGTATATCCATGGGTAGCCACCACATTCCGCGCTGGGGGGTGTAACGCGGGGCTGCTGAGCAGCCCATCGCCGGCAAGCCGGCTCCCACAGGGATCACCGCACACTGTGGGAGTCGGCTTGCCGGCGAAACGAGGGCGAAGCCCTCGCCATGGATACATAACAACAACTCGTTACCGGAGACTCCCATGGGCACACTTGCTCTCGCCGCCAAGATCACCCACGTGCCGTCGATGTACCTGTCCGAACTGCCCGGCCCGCGCCAGGGCTTTCGCCAGGCGGCCATCGACGGCCACCTCGAGATCGGCCGGCGCTGCCGCGAACTGGGCGTCGACACCCTCGTCGTGTTCGACACCCACTGGCTGGTCAACGCCAACTACCACATCAACTGCGCCGCGCACTTCGAAGGCCTGTACACCAGCAACGAACTGCCGCACTTCATCGCCAACATGAACTACGGCTTCCCAGGCAACCCCGAGCTGGGACGCATCCTCGCCGACGAGTGCAATCGCCTGGGCGTGGAAACCATGGCCCACGACGCCACCACGCTGGCGCCTGAGTACGGCACCCTGGTGCCGATGCGCTACATGAACACCGACCAGCACTTCAAGGTGATCTCGGTCTCGGCGCTGTGCACCTCGCACTACCTCAACGACAGCGCGCGCCTGGGCTGGGCCATGCGCAAGGCGGTCGAGGAACACTACGACGGCACCGTGGCCTTCCTGGCCAGCGGCTCGCTGTCGCACCGTTTCGCCCAGAACGGCCAGGCCCCGGACTTTGCCACCAAGGTCTGGAGCCCGTTCCTGGAAACCCTCGACCACCGCGTGGTGCGCCTGTGGCAGGACGGCGACTGGGCCGATTTCTGCGCAATGCTGCCCGAGTACGCGGTCAAGGGCCACGGCGAAGGCTTCATGCACGACACCGCCATGTTGCTCGGCGCGCTCGGCTGGTCGAAATACGACGGCAAGGCCGAGGTGGTGACGCCGTACTTCGGTTCCTCCGGCACCGGCCAGATCAACGCGATCTTCCCGGTCACCCCGCAGGATGGCAGCGCGATCCCTGCCGCCCAGGCCTCGAACCGGGCCGGCGTCACCTCCACAAGCCGCCTGTAAGGAGCATCACCATGCCCCATCTGGTCCTGCTCTACAGCCCGGATATCGAAGCCGACGCCGATATGCCAGGCCTATGCCGCGCCCTGGCCGACTGCATGCTCGCCCAGCGCGACGAACACCATCGCCAGGTGTTCCCCACCGGCGGCACCCGTGTGCTGGCCTACCCCGCCGCCCATGCGGCAATCGCCGATGGCCGCGGTGCCTACGGTTTCGTCTACGCCAACCTGCGCATGGGCGCTGGCCGCAGCGCCGCGGTGCACCAGCAGGTCGGTGACGCGCTGCTGGCGGTGTTGCGCCGGCACCTGGACGCGCTGCTGGAACGTCGCCCGGTCGGCGTGACCCTGCAGATCGACGAAAGCCAGGCCCAGGTTTACGACGCCAAGCACAGCAGCCTGCACCCTCTGTTCACCCGCCAGCCCTGAGGTCTCCATGCTCGACGCCCGTATCATCCAGCAAGCCGCCGCCCGCCTCGACCAGGCCGAACGCACCCGCGAACAGGTCGGCCAGTTTTCCCTGGAACATCCCTCGATCGGCATCGAGGACGCCTACGCCATCCAGCGTGCCTGGGTGGCGCAGAAGATCAAGGATGGCCGCAAGCTGGTCGGCCACAAGATCGGCCTCACCTCCCGGGCCATGCAGGTCTCCTCGAACATCACCGAGCCAGACTACGGCGCGCTGCTCGACGACATGCTGTTCGAGGAAGGCCGCGACATTCCCTTCGAGCGTTTCATCGTGCCCCGGGTCGAGGTGGAACTGGCGTTCATCCTCGGCAAGCCGCTCAAGGGGCCGAACGTGACCTTGTTCGAGGTGCTCGACGCCACCGAGTGGGTGATCCCGGCGCTGGAGATCATCGATGCGCGCATCCAGCAGGTCGACCCACTCAGCGGCGTCACCCGCAAGGTCTTCGACACCATCTCCGACAACGCCGCCAACGCTGGCGTGGTCATCGGCGGGCGTGCGGTGCGGCCGGGCGATATCGACCTGCGCAAGGTACCGGCGGTGCTGTACCGCAACGGCGTGATCGAGGAATCCGGCGTGTCGGCGGCGGTGCTCAACCACCCCGCCAAGGGCGTGGCCTGGCTGGCCAACAAGCTGGCGGCACATGACGTGAGCCTGGAAGCCGGCCAGCTCATTCTCGGCGGCTCGTTCACCCGCCCGGTGGCCGCCCGCCCCGGCGACACCTTTCACGTCGACTACGACCAGCTTGGCTCGATCGCCTGCCGTTTCGTCTGAGGAGCGCCCATGCACATGCCCATCAACACCTTCAAGCAACGCCTGCGCGACGGCCAGGCACAGATCGGCCTGTGGCTCGGCCTGGCCGACCCATATTGCGCGGAGCTGGCGGCCAACGCCGGCTTCGACTGGCTGCTGCTCGATGGCGAGCATGCGCCCAACGACCTGCGCAGCCTGCTCGGCCAGTTGCAGGCGGTGGCGCCCTACCCGGCCCAGCCCATCGTGCGCCCGGTGATCGGCGATACCGCGCTGATCAAGCAGTTGCTCGATATCGGCGTGCAGACCCTGCTGGTGCCCATGGTCGAAAGCGCCGAGCAGGCACGTCAGCTGGTGCGGGCGATGCGCTACCCGCCCCACGGCGTGCGCGGTGTCGGCAGCGCGCTGGCGCGGGCGTCGCGCTGGAACAGCATCCCCGGCTACCTGGACCAGGCCGACGAGCAGATGTGCCTGCTGGTGCAGGTGGAAAACCGCGAAGGGCTGGCCAACCTCGACGCGATCTGTGCCGTCGAAGGTGTCGATGGCGTGTTCATCGGCCCCGCCGACCTCAGCGCCGCCATGGGCCAGCGGGGCAATCCGGGGCATCCTGAGGTCCAGGCGGCCATCGAGGATGCCATCGTGCGCATCGCGCGGGCCGGCAAGGCGGCAGGTATTCTCAGCGCCGACGCGACGCTGGCCCGACGTTACATCGAACTGGGCGCGGCGTTCGTCGCGGTGGGGGTCGACACCACGGTGCTGATGCGCGGCTTGCAGGGGTTGGCGGGCACGTTCAAGGCAGGGACCGCCGCCATCGCCCAGGGCGGTGTCTACTAGCCTGGCCTTGTAGCGCGTAAGCTCGATGTTGGGGCGATCCGGTGAAGCACTGCTGGCTCGCCCGGCAGCACCATGCTAGCCTCCGCGCGCCCCGCCCTGCGGGGTCGCGACAACGTCGAATCAAGGAGTCAGGCAATGGACCTGCAGTTTCTGGGCACCTCCTCCGGGGTGCCTACCAAGGCCCGCAACGTCAGCGCGACCGCGGTCATCGAGGCCACCGGCACCGGTTGGTTCCTGGTCGATTGCGGCGAAGGCACCCAGCATCAGCTGCTGCACAGCCCGCTGTCGGTGCGCGACCTGCGCGCCATCTTCATCACCCATGTACACGGCGACCATTGCTTCGGCCTGCCGGGGCTGCTGGCCAGCGCCGGCATGTCAGGGCGCAAGGAGCCACTGGTGCTGGTCCTGCCGGCCGACCTGCACCCCTGGGTCCGGCAGAGCCTGGAGGTCAGCGACACCTACCTGCCCTTCGAGTTGCAGATGCAGGCGCTGGAGACCTTTGGTGGCTTGAGCCACGGTAACATCCAGGTCGGCGTGGTCGAGCTGTCGCACCGGGTACCCTCCTACGGCTTCGTGTTCGAGGAGCGCGACCCGCAACCGCACCTGGACACCGAGCGCCTGCGCGCCGACGGCATCCCCGCCGGGCCGCTGTGGGGGCAGATCGCCCGTGGCCGAACGGTCGAGCACGAAGGTCGCCAGATCGACCCGCAGGCCTACCTGCAACCGACGCGCCCGGCGCAACGCATCATCGTCTGTGGTGACAACGACCGCCCCGAATTGTTGAGCGAACTGGCCGCCAACGTTGACGTCCTGGTCCACGAAGCCACCTTCACCCAACCGTTGGTCGAACGCACCCAGGCCAGCTTCGGGCACAGCACCGCCGCCGCTGTGGCGCGCTTCGGCGAGATGGTGGGGGTGAAGAACCTGGTGCTGACGCACTTCAGCGCCCGCTACCAGTCGGGCGGTGGGCGCGGCGGTTCCATCGAGGAGGTACGCGATGAGGCGCTGGCGCACTACAAGGGGCACCTGACCCTGGCCCGGGACCTGGCGCGCTATCGGATTGGCCGTGACGGGGTGCTGGTCGAGGTGGAGTAAGGCCCTGCCTTGGCGCCATGACAGACCTCAGGCGATGGCTTCAATGCGCCGGATGCTGCTCCACACTGGCCGCCAGGCAGTAGCGATCACGCCCCTGCCGCTTGGCCTGGTAGAGCGCCGCATCCGCCGCCGCCATCAGGTTTTCCGGGGTCACCGTCGCCAACGTCGGCGCACCCACCGCAATTCCGGCGCTGGCCGTGACATGGCCGTACGGACTGCCACCGTGCTCGATGGCCTGCCGGCGCAGCAACTGCAGGATCTCCTGCACGATCTGGCTGGCCCCCGCGGCATCGGTATCGGGCAGCAGCAAGGTAAACTCTTCGCCACCATAACGCACCGCCAGGTCGCCCGGGCGTTTCAGCGCCTGGCGCAACAGCTCGCCGAAGCGGCGCAGGCACTGGTCGCCGGCCGGATGCCCGTAGCGGTCGTTGTAGGACTTGAAGCAGTCCAGGTCGAGCATCACCAGGGCCAGGGCATAGCCCTGTCGCCGCGCCCGGCGTATCTCCGGTTCCAGCACCGCATCCAGCCGCCTGCGGTTGCCCAGCCCGGTCAGACTGTCGGTCAGGGCCAGCGCCTTGAGGGTCTGGTGGGCCTGGTGCAGGGCACGCTCGATGGCGATGCGCTCGCGCAACTGGCGCAGGACGATCCAGCCGAAGCCGGCCAGGCCGATCAGTACCAGGACCAGCACCGCCACCGACTTGATCATGTCATGGCGCCACGGCGCGATGATCGACTCGCGCGACAACCCCGCCTCCACCACCAGCGGGTAGCTGCTCAGTGCGCGAAACCCGTACAGGCGCGGCGTGCCATCGACCACCGCCACCGCCTCGGCCACCCCTTCGCTGGCATGGGGCAGGTACTTGCGGAAGATGTCGCTGGCCGCCAGGCTGCGGCCGATCACCGGCTCGACGAACGGCCGGCGCACGAGGATGGTGCCGTCGCGCTTGGCCAGCACCAGGGCGCCACGTTCGTCGATCTTGAAGTCGCCGTAGTAGCGCACGAACCAGTCGACCTTGATGGTCCCCAGCAACACCCCGGCAAAGCTGCCGTCGGCATTTTCCAGGCGCCGCGAGATGGGGATGATCAGGTCACCCGTGGAGCGGCTGCGCACCACCGTGCCGATACGCACCTGACGGTCGGGATGGGTGCGGTGATAGATGAAATAATCTCGGTCGGCATTGTTGGCACCCGCTGGCACGTCATCCTTGTCGGTGACGATCCAGCCGCCGTCGGGGCCATAGACGAACAGGCCATGCAGTTGCGGCATGATCTGCGCCTGCTGCTTGAGCAACGCGTGCAGGCGCGGTCGGTCGACATGGGCGAAGCCATCGCCCTCCAGGCGCTCGGCCAAGGCCGCGGTGATCGCGTCCACCTGGCGGATGGCATCCTCGGCATGCTGGGCGGTGGCCCGGGCCAGGTTGCTGACCGCGTTTTCGGCATTGGTGAACACCTGCCGGTAGTCGCGCCAGATCCGCCAGCCCTCCACCAGTACGAAAGCCAGCATCACCACCGCCATGAAGCTGAGCATCAGGCGGAACAGCGACACGGCGCGGCCCTCGCCGGTCACCGGGAAGAGGCCGTCCTCGGTCTGTTTCCTGACTGCGCGCATTGAAGTCCCTTGTCATCGACCCTTGGCCGCCAATGACTATAGTTCAGCGCCGCTTGCGTGTGCCGAGGCTGATCCACACCGGCGCGTGGTCGCTGGCGTGCGCCTCGTTGCGCACCCAGGCGTCGACCCCGGCGTCCTTCAGGTAAGGCGCCAGGGCCGGGTTGAGCAGCAGGTGGTCGATGCGCAGCCCGGCGTTGCGCGGCCAGTGGTTACGGAAATAGTCCCAGAAGGTGTAGACCCGCTCGTGCGGGTACAACTGCCGCAACGCATCGCTCCAGCCCTGCTCCAGCAAACGCTGGTAGCAGGCGCGTGACTCGGGCTGCAGCAGCGCGTCCTTGAGCCACGATTTCGGGTTGTAGATGTCCTGGTCGGTGGGCACCACGTTGAAGTCCCCCGCCAGCAACACAGGGTGATCGGCGCCGCGCAGCGTGTCGGCATGGGCGATCAGGCATTCGAACCAGCGCAACTTGTAAGCAAACTTCGGGCCCGGTTGCGGGTTGCCGTTGGGCAGGTACAGGCAGGCCACCTGCACGCCGTGCACCGCCGCCTCGATATAACGGCTCTGGCCGTCATCCTCCATGCCCGGCAAGCTGCGGCGCACCTCCAGGGGCTGGCTGGCGCGGGCGAGGATGGCGACCCCGTTCCATGACGCCTGGCCGAAGTGCAGGCAGCCGTAGCCGGCAGCCTCGATGGCCGCACCGGGAAACTGCGCGTCGCTGGCCTTGAGTTCCTGCAGGCAGACGATGTCGGGCTGCTCACGCGCCAGCCAGGCCAGCAGGTTGTCGAGCCGGCTGCGGATGCCGTTGACATTGAACGTGGCTATCTTCAGCGCTTTCATGCGTCGGGGTCGTCCACGCGGGCCTGCACCGCGTCTTGCAGTGCCCCCAGGTGGGCCTGGTCGGCCAGCTCCTTGAGCTTGAGCCAGTCGTCCCAGTCGATCGCGCCATCATCGCGCAGCGCCTCGGCCGTGCGCAGCAATTCATGGTGATAGGCGTCGGGCGATTCGCGCCGATAGCTGGCATCGTCGTACTGGGCGTACCAGGCCTCGAGTTCGGGAATGCTGCGTTCGATGCTCATGGTCGGGTTCCTCTGCACCTTTGAAGGTGTGAGCCTTGCTTGTCATCATCGGTTCAAAGCGCGCAGAAAAATTAAACCTTTGCCCGCCGCCGGCCCTCAACCGTACGCGACACTGACGTCGCGCCAACGGATAAGGAGTCACAGATGAGCAATCTGTTCCTCAAGCGGGTCGGGTTTTCCATGGTGCTGGGCATGGCGTCGCTACAGGCCATGGCCGCCTCGTCGGACGACTTCGTCGACGCCGCCACCGAGGCCGGCATCGCCGAGGTGGTGACCGGCAAGCTGGCGCTGGACAAGAGCAAGGACCCGCAAATCAAGACCTTCGCCCAGCAGATGGTCACCGATCACACCCAGGCCAACCAGAAGCTCGGCGACATCGCCCGCAAACTCGACATCAGCGTGCCCGATGAAGCGGCGCTGACCGACAAGGTCAAGAAGATGATCCTGGAGTGGCGTGACGAGTCGTTCGACCGCTCCTATGTCAACAACCAGGTCGAGGCCCACGAGAAAGCCGTGGAACTGTTCAGGAAGGAGGCCGCCTCGTCCGACAAGGCCGAGCTCAAGGCTTTCGCCGGCGAGACCCTGCCCAAGCTCGAAGAGCACTTGAAGCATGCCAAGGAACTACAGGCCAAGCACGGCCAGTAACCCGCCCCACTGAAAAAGCGAGGCTCCCATGAGCAATGATGCACTGCGTTCGGAAGTCCTGACCCGCCTGTTGCACGCCCACCCACAAGGGCTGGGCAAGGAAGTGCTGGACAACTACCGCGGCGAGAAAGCCGTGGCCGGCATGCTCAAGACCCTGCAGGAGCAAGGCTTGATCCACGATGGCAGCGTGAATGTCGAATCCGGACACGCGCTCAGCGTCAACTACCCGATCAAGCTGTCGTCCGCCGGTGTCGAGGCCGCCAGGCAAGCCGAAGGCTGATGCCGGTCCGCCCTGTGGCAATGGTTCGGCCAACTGCCACAGGGCGTGCCAGGGTCTGTACGAAATGTGTCTGCGCGAAGGCCAGACAAGGCGAAACGGGGGGAGGAAGCGGAGTGTACTGGAGTACATGAGCATTCCGAGCCCCGTTTCAACGCAGTATGGGCGAGTGCAGATACATGTCGTACAGACCCTACCGCAGGCCTTCGATGATCGCCTCCATCAACGCCCGCACCCGCCGTGGCTGCACCCGCGTCGGCGCATAGACGATCTGCAGCGCCACCTGCCCGGCGCTGAAGTCCTCCAGCACTTCGACCAATCGGCCATTGTCGAGGTCGTCGCGCACATCGCGAAGCGATTTCAGGCACAGCCCGTGCCCATCCAGCGCCCAGCGGCGCACCTGCTCGCCGCTGTTGGCAACCCGCCGCCCGCGCACGCCGACCGGGTAAGCCGCGCCGTCCAGGCGAAATGGCCAGACCCGTTCGGCGTGGATGCCGAAACGCATGACGATGCAATCGTGGTGGGCCAGGTCGTCCGGGTGCAGTGGCGTGCCGTGGCGATGCAAGTAGTCGGGCGCGGCGCACACCACCCGGCGGTTGTCGCCCAGGGGCCGTGCGCGCAGGGAACTGTCGGCCAGGGTGCCGTAGCGGATGGCGAAGTCGATGCCCTGCCCCACCAGGTCGACGTATCCATCGGTCAGGTCCAGGTCGATCGAGACTTGCGGATGCTCGGCCAGGAAACGGTCGAGCAGCGGCACGATGCAGTGCTGGCCAAGGTCCACCGGCGCGCTCAGGCGCACCAACCCGGAGATCTTCTGCTGGCCGTCTCTGAGACGGCTTTCCAGCTCGTCGGCCTCGGCCAGCAGGCGCCGTGCGCCCTCGGCGAGTTGCCGGCCGGCGTCAGTGAGGCTCAGCGAACGGGTGCTGCGGGTCAGCAGCGCCACCCCGTAGTGTGCCTCCAGCGCCGCCAGGCGCTCGGACACCGTGGCCGGTGACAGCCCGCGCTCGCGGCCTGCCGCCGACAGGCTGCCTTTTTCGATTATGGTCAGGAACAACGCCAGGTTATCCAGCATGCTTTTCGATTTTCCCGAAATATGATTTTGACTTTCGCCTGATTATTGGTGATTTCCTCGCTAATTACACTGCCCGGCATCGACACCCGCACAGGAGCAACTCGATGACCAGCAGAAGAGATTTCATGAAAGGCACCCTCGCCGGCGGCATCGCCGTGGCGGCGGGCGCGGTATTGGCGAAAGAGCCAGCCGGCAGCACCGGGGCGCCGCCCGATAGCGCCGAGGGCAAGGGGTTCTGGCCCAATGGCGCGCAACTGGTGATTTCCGTGTCGTTGCAATTCGAATCCGGTGGCCAGCCGGAACACGCCGAAAGCCCCTTCCCGCCCCTGGATTCGCGCTATCCCGACACCATCGCCCCCAGCTGGTACCGCTACGGCCCGCTGGAAGGCGTGCCGCGCCTGCTCGCGCTGTTCGACCGGCACGGCATCAAGGTCACTTCGCACATGGTCGGCAAGGCTGTGGAGGCTTACCCGGAGCTGGCGGCCGAGGTGGTCAGGCGCGGCCACGAAGCCGCCGGGCACGGCCTGCACTGGGCTCCGCAGTACAGCCTGACGCCGGCGGAGGAGCGTCGCCAGTACGAGCAGGCCAGCGCCATCATCGAGCGCGTCACCGGCCAACGCCCGGTGGGTTTCAACGCGTTCTGGATGCGTCACTCCCGCGAAACGTTGAACATCCTCCAGGACCTCGGCTTTCTCTACCACATCGACGACCTGGCCCGCGACGAACCCTCGATCATCCCGGTGCGCGGCAAGCCTTTTGCGGTAGTGCCCTACACCCTGCGCAACAACGACATCGGTCGTATTGCCGGGTCCACGGCGATGACCGGCGCCGCGCTGTTGCAGGAGCTCAAGGACGAGTTCGACGTGCTTTATGCCGAAGGCCGCCAACGGCGCCGGCTGATGTCGCTGTCGGCGCATGACCGCATCGGCGGCACACCTACCGTGGTGCGCGCGCTGGACCAGTTCTTCACCTATGCCCGCGGCCATGCCGGCGTGGCGTTCATGCGCAAGGACGAGATTGCCCGTTGGGCCCTTGCCCAGGCCGATACGCCGGTCAATCCGCCACGGGTGTTCGCCTGACCGACAGGGGGTGCTTAGCGCCCTTTCGCCGGCAAGCCGGCTCCCACACCGACCGCGCCGCCCTCAAGCCAAGCGCCATCTCTGTGAGAGCTGGCTTTGCTCCCACACCGACCGCGCAAATGTCACGCCATGCACTGTACCTGTGGGAGCCGGCTTGCCGGCGATGAGGCCAGTCCTGACAACCCTGGATCAAGGCCGGCCCGGGTATTCAACGCCCAACCAACCCCGCCTGCCGCATGAACGCAAGGTTGTCCTCCAGATGCCAGTCCTCGGCGATCCGGCCCTCGGCGACACGGTAGATATCCATGGCGATGAAATCGATGGCCTGGCCCTGCCCCTGGTGCTCGCCCAGCTTGCCGCTGAAGTGCCCGGTGAAACGCAGCGCCGCGGTGACCCGGTCGCCTGCGACGATCATCTGCAGCACCTCGCAGCGCAGGTCCGGCACCGCTGCGCGAAATGCCCTGGAAGCGCTCAATGGCCCTTCCACGCCCTGTGGCCGTCCCGGTGGCAGGGTGTTGTCGCGAAAGTCGCTGGCCAGCGCGGCGCGGGCCATGGCCTCGTCGCCGGTGTTCCAGAAGGTGTCGTAGCGGCGGGCGGCGAGGATCTGCTGCTCCAGCTGGGCCTTGGGCAGGCTCCGGTCCACGACCAGGGTGGCCGGAGTCACCAGCTCGCCGGCACTGCCCGGATTGGCCGCCGCGCTCAGCAGCAACAGGGTGATCCAGCGGCCAGCACGCAGCGCCGAAGCCTTGGGTTCGGTGTTCATCTCAGTTTCCTTCAGTGCGTTCAACGGGTGGGTATGGCGCGGCCGCGAACCATGGATAAAAGCCTAACCAGTCCCGCCCAGGCGCTCAAGAAGGCACTTTTCACTCACCTGATTACCTTGGAGTAACCCATGGCCCATTACCGCGAATGCCCCGCCTACGACGTGTTCGCCCCGAATTGCCCGGCCCGCCTGGTACTCGACCGCCTCGCCGACAAATGGGTGCTGTTGCTCATCGACCGCCTCAGCGCCGGTGAGCGGGTGCGCTTCAACCAGCTGCGCCGAGATATCGCCGGTGTATCGCAGAAGGTGCTGTCGCAAACCCTGAAGCGGCTCGAACGCGACGGCCTGGTGGAGCGCCAGGTGCATCCGAGCGTACCGCCCACCGTCGAATACGCCCTCACCGAACTGGGCGCGACACTGGGCGGTACGGTGGAGCGTCTGGCGCAGTGGGCGGAGTCGAACATGCCGGCGATTCTTCTGGCGCGCCGGCTGTATGACCAATGCGCCGAATGATTCAGGCCTCCTTTTCGACATCCCTCGGTGGCTTGGCCGGCCCCTGGGGATCAACCTGCGGGTCATCGACATCCGGCGAGTCCGGGTCGAAGCCGAGGTCGTCGGGCGCGGTGGCCTGCTCGGATGAGTGCGGGCCCTGCTTGGCCGGCGATTGGCGTGGATCTGACATGGTGATTTCTCCTGGTTGCGTTCAATGGAGATACCGCCACGGCTGCAAAGTTTGATTTGCTTTGAAATGCCGACTGCCGGGGGCGTCGACGGACCACGAGCCCCCGTTGCCCGCTACTGCTGCTGGTACTGACTCAGGTACTTGTCCAGCACCGCCTTGTCCCCCGCCCCGTCCCCGGCCACCTGCCACAACCGCCGCTCGATGCCCTGGGCCAGCAGGTGGCCCACCGCGGCTTCGATGGCCGACAACACGCACAGCTGCGCCGGCTCGTTGGTGGTGTAGCCGACCTCGGCCTCGAGCAGCTTCTTGAACTCGATGAACTTGAACACCCCGGCGTTCTGCCCGACCGAGTAGATGGTCTTGCTGGTCATCACGTTGGCCAGCACCTGCCCGGTGCGCACGTCCACCGCCCGCAGGTTGACCGTGACCTGGTCGACCCGGTACTCGCGGGACAGGCCGATGCCCAGGTAGCGGGCGCCCTCGCCGCCGCTGCGCACGTTGGTGTCGTAGGCAATGATGCCGCCCTCGAGCATCAGGTTGGCCGCCTGCAACGGCGGCAGTTCGCCCTGGATGTTCTCGGCAACGTCAGGCTTCTTCTGCGAGGCGCGGATGATCTTGCGCTCGGTCAGCAGGTTCTGCAGGCCCTCGCGCTCGAGCACCACGAACCAGCCACTGGCGTTGAGGGCGTCCATCAGCATGCTCGCCGCCCCCTGGGTGACACTGGTGGAGAACGAGCTGGCCGGAGTCGGCTTGTACTGCCCGGTCTGGTCGCGGAAGCCGTATACCACAGCCATCAGCCGGCCACGGGGCCGGGGCATGTTGACCAGGTCGTAGTAGGTCGAGGCCCGCGGTGTCAGCGTCGGAGTCTCAGGGTCTTGTTCGGCGGGCATCGGCTCGCGCAGGCCGCAACCTTGCAGGCTAGCCAGGGCGGTGAGGATCAGCAGTGTGCTCAGCAGGCGTTTCATGGCGTTCTCTCCCCAGTAAAGACCCGTCCCTCTCAGGGGTTCAGGCCGCTGACCTCGATGATCGAGACTTCCCCGGTGGCCCGGTCGGTGACCTTGATGCTCAGCGCCCCGGAATCGTCGATCACGTCGATCAGGAAGGCGTCGGTGGACATGCTGCCGGTGTTGCCGTTGCTGATGTTGTCCAGCAACTGCCCGAGCAGGCGCGACTCGAGCTGGTTGCTGAAGCGCTCCAGGGCCGAGGTGCCGGCGAATGCCGAGCTGCGGTCCTTGAGGTCGGGATCGTCGTAGTCGTTCTGCGCCTGGGCGTTGTTCAACAGCCAGGCGCCATTGATCGGATTGCCGCCGAAGGACGGGTTGACCGGGGTGTACACCAGCTCGGTGGCCAGGGCCTGGCCACCGAGGCCGACGGCCAGCAGGCAGGCGGCGATGCGTCGTGCAAGGTGGTTGCTCATAGCTCGTCCCTCTCCAGATCGGTTGTGTCCTGCAGCAGCCGTTGCAATTTGCGCTGGATGATCTGCTGCCTGACCAGGTCGGCGGCCGCGATGGCCTCGTCGTTCAGTTGCGTGGTGTTGGGCGGCAGGAAGCGCCGGTACAGCACCTCGCGTTCGTACTCCACCGTCACCAGGCTGCCCCAGCGGGCATCCGGGCGTTCGCGCACCACCAGGTTGAAGTCGAGCCGGCTGGTGGCGCGCAGCCGGTCGCTGAAGGCGTGATAAAAGTCGTGGCCGATGTGCGAGATGGTGTTGTCGACGATGAAACCCATCATCTCGTCCTCGGCCCCGGCCTGTGCCTGGCCATGCAACAGGGCCAGGCACAGGCACACCCGCGCGGCCAGGCGTTTCATGGCGCTTCTCCCAGGCCGGCGTGTGGACGGGCGCCAGCGGCGCTCTCGGCAAAGGCCTGCTCGGCGACGAACTGCCAGTCGCTGTAGTGCTCCAGCCCCTCGAAGGCACTCCACTGGGCATCGAATCCACTGCGCTTGAGCGGCGCGGCGTCGGAGCGGCTGTACACCCCGGTGATGCGGCCATCGACCGCGCGCAACAGGCCCCATTCTTCGCCGCCACCGACAGGGTCCGGGTAGAGCCGACGCAGGTGGCGCTGCGGCGACGGGAAACGGTTGTCTTCCACCAGCTCCCCAAGGTCCTGCGGATACTGGGCCAGGCCCGGCGAGGCGCGGTAGTAGCTGCGCAGGGCCTGGGCGTACTGGCCGCCCACCCACAGCAGCTGGCGCTCGTGCTCGCGCTGCGCGCGGGTGGCCCACAGGGTGCCGGTGGCCGCCAGGGCCATGCTGCTGACGGCGATCAGCAGCAGCACGCCCAGGTAGGTGAAGCCGGCTTCACCATTCGGCATAGAGGCTGCCATCGCGTGCCCTCCCGGTTGCTCCGCTCTTGATGTCGGCCACCGCGCCGGAAACGCCCTCGGGCGGCGGCACCAGCTGCCAGGCATCGCGCCGCTCGGTGATCGGATCGACCGGGGTGTTGCGCAGGTAGCGCTGCTCCACCAGCTGGTCGATCGAATCGGGGTAGTGCCCGGTGTCGCCGTAGTAGTGATCCAGGGCCTCGCGCAGCACCGCCAGGCTCTGGCGCAAGGTGGCCTCGCGGGAGGCCTCCAGGCTGTTGAA
This sequence comes from Pseudomonas sp. WC1, assembly GCF_050586565.1. Classification (NCBI taxonomy): domain Bacteria; kingdom Pseudomonadati; phylum Pseudomonadota; class Gammaproteobacteria; order Pseudomonadales; family Pseudomonadaceae; genus Pseudomonas; species Pseudomonas sp. WC1. The sequence goes on along the minus strand of NZ_JBOBDQ010000005.1, from coordinate 138,682 downwards.
GTAGCGCGGCATGGCGATGGTCATCAGGGTGGCGATGATCGCCATCACCACCAGCAGCTCGATGAGGGTGAAGCCTCTGCTCGCTTTCATCGCCGTCACCATTGCCCGTAGGGCACGTTGTTCAGGCCTTTGCCGCTGGCCTTGGAATACACGTCGAACACATCCTCGCCCTCACGCGGGCTGTCGGCCGCGCTGTCGTAGGCGCGCAGGCCCCAGCCGCCCTGGTCGTCGTCCTTGGCGGCGCGCAGCGGGTCGTGGGGGATGCGACGCAGGAAGTAGAACTTCGCACCCTTGGCGCTGCGCACATCGCGCACGCCGTCCACCAGCACCTGCAGGTTCGGCGGATAACCGCTGGCGTTCAGGCGCTTCTCGATGTAGCCGGCGTCGAAGGCGCGCTTGTAGGCGTCGATGGCGTCGCGCAGCTGATACAGGGCCTCACGCAGCTGCTGCTCCTTGCCCCGGCGCACCACGGTCTCGGTCAAGGGCGCGGCCATGGTGGCGAGCAGCCCGAGCAATGCCAGGGTCAGTACCACTTCGATCAGGCTGAAACCCTGCTGGCGGTGTGTCATGGCCGTGGCCTCGCGGCGGCAGGCACCACGGCCATCTGCCCCTCGACCAGCGGCGCCGCGGCCGGCTCGTCAGCCGGGGCGTCGGCGGGCAGCGCGCTGGCCGGCGCCGGTTGCGCCAGCTGGCGCACCTGCAGGGCCGACTCGGTGCCGGTGGCGAACTCCATGTCCGACGGGCTCTGGTACGGCAGGTTGCGCACGATGCGCGGGGTGATCGCCAGCACCAGTTCGGACTTGCTCATGTCGTCCTTGTTGCTGCCGAACAGCCGGCCCAGGCCGGGAATGTCGCCCAGCCCCGGGATCTTGTTGCCGCTGGCGTTGTGGTCGTTGCGCACCAGGCCGGCCAGCACTTGGGTCTCGCCATCGTGCAGGCGCAGGCTGGTCTGGGCGTTGCGGGTATCGACCTGGACCGGAATGGTGCCCTGGCGCGTGGCCTCCAGGGGCGTGGCGTTGCTCACTTCCAGGGCCACCTTGATCGCCACCTCGTTGTTCAGGTGCACGGTGGGCTGCACTTCGAGCTTGAGGCCGACATCCAGGTAGGTGACGCTTTCGGTGATCACCGGGCCTTGGGTCGAGGGCACCGAGGTGGCGCTGATGATCGGCACCCGCTGACCGATGTGGATGCGCGCCTGTTCGCGGTTGCTGACCCGGATCACCGGGCTGGCCAGGGTGTTGATGTCCTTGTCCTGGGCATTGATCTTGGCCTGCGGCGCCGGCGAGATGCTGATGCGGCTGGAGTCGATGCCGCGCAGCTGGTCGAGCACGCTCACCGACTTGCCGTCGCTGGTCAGCACGCCGAAGGTGTTGGGCCATTGCAGGCCGAGGTCGAGGATGCGCGAAGTGGCCACTTCCATCACCTCCACTTCCAGCACCACCTCGGGGTTGGACTGGTCCTGGGACTGCAGCAGCTTCTCGGCCATGCGCACGGCGTCGGGGGTGTCGCGCATGGTCAGGGTGTTGAGGCGCTCGTCGACGAACACGTCGCGGGTCTTGAGCATGGTCTTGACCATGTTCAGCGCGGTGTTGGCGTCGATGCTGGTCAGGTAGAAGGTGCGCATGACCAGTTCCTGGTAGTCCTTGGTCTTCTGCGGCGAGTCCGGGTAGAGCAGCAAGGTGTTGTCGTTGACGATCTTCTGGCGCAGCTGGTTCTGCTCCAGCAGCAGGGCCACGGCATCCTCGATGCGCACCTCGCGCACGAAAATGGTGGCCTTCATGTCCGGGCGCAGGTCTTTGTCGAAGATGAAGTTGATCCCGGCGACCTGGGCCAGCACCTCGAAGATGGTCTTCAGGTCGGCATCGCGAAACTCCAGGGTGACCGGGCGCTCCAGCTTGCTGCGCAGTTGCGGGTAAGGCGTGGCGGTACGGGCCTGGACGTTCTCGATGTCGCTGCGCAGCATCTGGCCCTTCTGGCTCTGCGGGTCGAGGCGCAGCACCTCGCGCATGTAGCGCTCGGCGCCGAACAGGTCGCCCTGGCGCAATGCAGCCTGGCCAAGGGCGACACGGTCGTCGAGGGTGCGGATCAGCTCCAGCTGGCGGATGCCCTCCTGGGCGCGGCGGTTGTTGGCCTCGATGGTCAGCACCCGACCGTAGCCCATGCGCGCGCCGGCGAAGTCGTGGCGCACGCGGTCGCTGTCGGCCTGGGTCAGCAGCGCCTCGACCGCGGCCTGGCGGCCGTGGGCCAGGGCGATGTTCAGCTCGGTGTCGCGCGGATCTTCGCGCAGGGCTTCTTCCAGGCGAGCGATACCGGCCTCGTACTGGCCTTCCTTGATCAGTTCCTGGCTGTCCTTGCGCGCGGCGCTCGAGCCGCATCCGGCGATGGCCACGCACAGGGCCAGGAGCACGAACGGCGCAGGCTTGCACAACTTCGACGGTTTCATGGTGCGCTCCCGACAGACAGGGTCTGTGGCTGATGCAGTGGCAGGTAGACCAGGCTCAGCTCGGTGGCCGAGACGCGGTCCAGACGGTAGGTCTCGTCGATCACATCGCCCTGGCGCACGACGTAGAGCTTTTCGCCGCTCTGCAGGAAGATCTGCAGGTCGTCGCGCTCACCCATGCGACCGATGAAACGAAACGGCAGCGTCGGGGCGGTAGGTGCGGCGGGTTCCGGGGTGTTGACCACGGGTTGTTCGGTGACGGTGGCCAGGGCCTGGGGTGGGGTCCATTGCTGGCTGGGGAACAGGTCGCGTGAAGGGCTTTTGGCTTCATCGCGGGGCAAGCCCGCTCCCACGTTCGTGGGTGTCGCTTGGGGGCGGGTTTGCTCCGCGACAGGGCCTGCCAGCTCATCCTCCACCACGCCGAACCAGCGCCCCGGCGCCCAGGCCAGCGCCGCGCTCAACCCCAGGAACCCGGCCCACATCACCGCACGCTGAGTGTTCATCACGACCTCGACAGGTAAAGGGTCATGCGCACACGGCCGGTCAGTTCCCGGTCACCGATCCGCTTGCGTTGCAGTTCGAGGTCTTCCAGCACCAAGGTCGGCAGTTGGCCGAGCAGTGCCTTGAGAAAGCCACGGATCTGCGGGTAGCTGCCGCGCACCGGCAGGACGATCTGGTAGCGCGCCAGTTGGGTCTTCGGGTCCACGCCCAGGGCGTACTCGCCCCGGGCCAGGCTGATGCGCTCGGCGCTGGCCAGGTGGTACAGGCGCTCGATCAGCTCGCTGGCCTGGGGCTGGCCGGGCAGTTGCTGGCGCAGGTCGTCCAGCGCCTGCTGCTCGGGCTTGGCCTGCACCTTGAGCTCGCCACGCGCCAGGCGCTGCACCTGGACGCTGGCATCGGCCTCGCTGGCACGCAGTTCGCGCACCGCTTGCCATTGGGGCAGCACCCCGGCCAGGGCGACTGCCAGGGCCAGGCCGCCGACCAGCACCGCGGCCAGCCCTGCCCGGCCCAGGCGCCGCAGCGCTTCATGGACGATCAGGCTACGGACGCGCATGGCCGGTCTCCCAGGTGGCGGTGAGGTTGAAGCGCACCGGATGCTCGACCTGCCCGGCCACCACCTCGTGGTTGAGCAGCGACACGTCCGACAGCTCGGCGCTGCGCTCCAGGCGCTGGTGGTACTGCAGCATGGCCTCGAGGTTGCGCGCCTCGGCACTGATGCGTACCTGGCCTTTGCGGGCGTCGGGGGTAAGGCTGAGCAGCGCCACGTCTTCCTGCGGCATCGCCTCGAGCATGGCGAACAGCTGCTGCCATGGCCGCTGCAACTGCTGCGAGACGCTGCGCATCTGCGCCAGGCGCTCGGCCTGCTCGCGGATCACCGCGCTGCTCTGCACCGCGGCGGTGGCCGGGCGTCGGCCAAGCTTGAGTTCGAGTTGGTGCACGCGGCCTTCCAGGTGCACCTGCTCGCTCACCAGTTGCTGCTGGGCCAGCACAAGCACGGCCAGCACGGCGCCGCCCAGGGCCAGCAACGACCAGGCCAGGGGGCTGCTGTGGCGGGGTTGGAATTCCAGGTCGAGGCGGCGCATGTCAGGCCACCGCCCGCCACATGGCGCACAACGGATCGGCTTCGGCGCTGGCGGCGCACAGCTGCACCGCGGCCAGTTGCGAGGCTGCCGTGCGCCCCGGTGCGTGCAGGTACACCCGAGGCAACTGCTCGCCATACAGTTCGCAGGTACGCTCGATCAGCGCCTGCAGGGCCTGGTCGTTGTCGGCGCAGCCCTGGGCCAGCACCTGCTGCCAGGCACCGCCTGAAGCCAGCAGCAGCACGCTGCGGCGCGGCTCGGCCAGCACGAACAGGAAGTCGCCTTGGGCCAGTTGCGCCGAGCAGCGGTTGTAGGCAGCCATCAGGTACGGCTGCACCGAGCGCAGGCTCAGGCGGCTTTCCCGCCCCAGTGCCTGCAGGCCCTGGAGCAGCGCCTCGGGCAGCGCCGTGGCGATGCGCGCGGCGCCGGCCGGCTCCGGCGATAGAACGATGCGCCAGTCATCCAAAGGCTGCCCGTAGAGGTTCTCGAAACAGGCCCGCGCGTAGGCCTCGAGTTCGCACGGGGTACCGATGGCATCGCTCCAGGGCACCAGGCAGAAGCGGCTGTAGCGGGCCGAGAGCAGCACGCGCAACTGCGCGCCGCGTGCCGGATGCTCACCCAGCAGCCCGGCCAGGGCCTGGAGTGCCGAGGCCCAGGCCGGCTGGGCGGCGTCGCAGGCGAACGCGCGGCTGCCCAGCCATTGATGCTGCCGGCCGTGCCAATGGCCCAGGCCGACACCCTCGGCGCCGAGCACCGCGCAATACCGATCAGGCGATAAATGTGACACGGTTGATCTCCTCGAGTGTGGTACGGCCATCGCGGACCAGGTCCACGGCCGAAGCGCGCAACAGGCGCAGGCCGCGTTGGCAGGCCAGCTGCTTGATCTGCGAGAGCGGGCGACGTTCGACGATCATCTGCCGCAGGTCGTCGTCCAGGTGCAACAGTTCGGCAATCGCGCTGCGCCCGCGGTAGCCGCTGCCACGGCACTGGCCGCAGCCCTGGGCGCGCACGAAGCGCCAGCCGGCCACCGCATCACGGGTCAGGCCCGAGGCGGCCAGCAAGTCGTCATCCGGGTCGCAGGCCTGCGCGCAGTGCGGGCAGGCCAGGCGCACCAGGCGCTGGGCCAGCACGGCATTGAGCGCCGAGACGAAGCTGTAGGGGTCGACCTGCATCTGGCTGAAGCGGCCGATCACGTCGAACACGTTGTTGGCGTGGATGGTGGTGAACACCAGGTGCCCGGTGAGCGCCGACTGCACGGCAATCTGCGCGGTGTCCGGGTCACGGATCTCTCCGACGAGGATCTTGTCCGGGTCGTGGCGCAGGATCGAGCGCAGGCCGCGGGCGAAGGTCAGGCCCTTCTTCTCGTTGACCGGGATCTGCAGCACGCCGGGCAGCTGGTACTCGACCGGATCCTCGATGGTGATGATCTTGTCCATGCCATGGTTGATCTCGCTGAGCATGGCGTAGAGGGTGGTGGTCTTGCCGCTGCCGGTGGGGCCGGTGACCAGGATCATGCCGTAGGGCTCGGCGGCCAGCCGGCGCAGGGCCTGCAGGGTGTGCGCCTCGAAGCCCAGGGCCTGCAGCTGCACGCCGCTGACCTGGTCGGACAGGTCCTGCTTGTCCAGCACCCGCAGCACCGCGTCCTCGCCGAAGATGCTGGGCATGATCGAGACGCGGAAATCGATCTGCCGCTCGCCGATGGCCACCTTGAAGCGACCGTCCTGGGGCACGCGCTTCTCGCCGATGTCCAGCTCGGCCATTACCTTGATCCGCGAGATCACCTGCTCGGCGAAGGCGCTGCCGCTGGCCTTGCCGGCACCGTTGAGCACGCCGTCGATACGGTACTTGATGGTCAGGCCCTGGCCGGTCATCCCTAAGTGGATGTCGCTGGCGTGCAGCTTGAGCGCGTCGTACAGGGTGGAGTTGACCAGCTTGACCACGCGGCTCTGGTCTTCGCTGATGCTGGTCAGCGACAGGCGCTGCAGCGGGTCGGCCTCACTGCCGGGTTCAGCCTCGTGGCCGAGGGCCTCTACGGCGTGGAAGCTTTCCTCGTGGCGGGCCAGGAACGCGGCCAGGTCGGCGGCGTGGGCCAGGTACAGCGGCGCGCCCTGCAGGCGGTCGTCGATCCAGGCCAGGCGGGCGCTGTCGAAGGGGTCGGCGAACACACCGACCCGCTCGCCTTCGTGTTCGACCAGGGCGAATTCGTGTTTCAGGCACTGCGCCAGGCTGACCCGGTCGAAGGCCGGGGTGCAGGCAAACAGGGCCTCGGTGGCGAGCACCGGGTAATGCAGGGTGGTGGCCAGGCGCTGGGTGAAGGTGGCCGGGGTGTCGCTGGACAGGTGTTCCAGGCAGGCCAGAAGACGCTCTTGGCCGGCTTGCTGGCGGGCCTGGGCCAGGAGTTCGCGGGGGTAGCCCCGCGATGGGTCCAGTGGGTCTTTATCGAATGCCTGGGACATGGCCTGCGACTCCGCTCAGGGGCGGCGCCGCGGGCCTGGGGGCCTTGGGCGCCGCTATTCCCCGGTGAGCAGTTGTTCGTCGTCAGGTTTGGCAGGCTTGTCGCCATTGCGTCGGCGGTCGGCCAGGACCCAGCTGCCATCGTACAACTGCAAGGGGAACGACTCGTTCCTGTTCTGGCGTCGTTCGACGTACCCTTCGGCCGGCTGGTCGGTGCTCCTGCGCTGGCGCTCGATGCCCATCAGGTCGAAGACGGCGCGGGCCAGTTCCATCAGCGGGAACGGCTTGAACAGGACATGGGTCACGCCCAGTTCGGCGGCCCGCTCACGGACCTCGGCGGTCGGGTGGGCGGTGATCAGCACGAAATGGCATTGCCTGTTCCTGCGCACGGTCTCCAGGACCTGAAACCCCTCCATGTCGGGCAAGCGGTAATCCAGCACGATCACGTCCGGTACCTGTCTCTCGGCCTCTTCGATACCCGTGGTACCGTCGTGGGCGAGATGGACCTCCAGGCCTTGCGCCTGCAGATAGGCTTGCAGGTTCTGCGCAAGGGTCTGTTCGTCATCGACTACCAATACTCTGTTCACCAAGGTCCACTCCCATGAACTGCCCGGTCTCCCGGTCTGCGAAGTGCGGCCTTGTAGAGGCTTGAGCATGCTTCGTGCCAGGCATGAAAATTCACTGCTTACCGCTTTCAAGTCGCTGATATCGTTGAAGCTCGTCGGTCACCCCAGACCTTGGCGGCTGGCCGTTCCCCATAACCGGGGAAGATGATGGCACATTGCCCTGAAGGGTTTCCCCAACTATGGGGAAAGCCCTGCACGCCCCTCAGTCGACGCGCTCCACTGTAGCGGAATCACGCAAACGTTGGCGTACGGCTTGCCGGGCCTGGGCCTGGAGTTGCGCGACGAGCGCGTCCCTGGCCAGGCGCAGGCCGTGTTCTGGTAGGACAGAAGTATTATCACTTTGGTTCTGCATTCCTTGCAGTCTTTGCCAGTTGGCCTGATGGAAGGCCGCAACTTCGGCGCTGCTGGGTTCTTCGATCGCACTCAGCCGGGCAAAGACCTGCTGGGCGGCCATCTCATGTCGAGTGTAGTCAGCGAAGCCTGCCCGATCGAAGCCGGCTTGCGCCAGGCGCTGCTCGAATACCGCGGGGCTGCCGAAGGCCGCCTCAACCTCGCTGACCCGCGCCGTCACCTGCGCATCATTGATGTCGATGCCCTGGCGCTGGGCCTCCTGCCAAAGCAGTTCCTTGTCGATCAGTTCATCCAGGGCCTGCGCGCGCAGGCGCTGGTAAAGATTGGGGTTGCGGATACTCGCCACCGCCCGCCCCTGGGCCTGGAGGTATTCGCTGAAGTAGCGTTCGAGGCGTAGCACCCCGATCTCCACGCCATTGACCCGCGCCGCCGGGGTGTCGGCGTGGCTGGCCAGGGCGAGCAGCGACAACAGGCAGGCAATCAGGGTGCGCATGGTGATCTTCTCCTGAGTCTCAAGGGCTATCCGGCACCGCTCGGTACGGCGCCACTTCAATGAAACCAGGCCCCGGCAGGCTTACCTCCACCACATGCGCACCTGTCATGCCGTGGCGGCGTCCGGGGCCGAAACCGAGCAACGGCGTGAGCCCGGTATCGATGTCATGCAACTGCTCCAGGGCGACCAGCAACTGCTCACGGCTGGCGTCGCGCCCTATCTGCTTCAAGGCTTCGACCAACAACTGCCAGGCGCACAGGGTAGTGACCTGCAACGATGCCTGGCGCGGCTCCAGCCCCTGGCGCAACTGCACCCCGGCAAGGGTCGCCCGGCCTTGCGCGGTCCAGTCGCCGGGTACGAAGGGATAGGCCAGCAGCACCCGCTGCGACCAGGACGGCGCCAACCCCGGCACGGCACCAGCCACCTGGCCCGACGCGGCGAACAGGTAAGGGTTGCGCCCGCTTGCTTGCAGGCTCGACGCCAGCGCGGTGAACGCCTGGGCGTGGCCGAGGAAGAGGATACCCTCGCCGTCCGGGGCCTGGCCCATGAACGCCAGGGGCGGCGCGGTAGCGAACCCCAGTTGAAGCAAACGCTGCTGCAGCACCTGCGCCGCATCGGCCTGCTCTGCGCCGGCATACACCACCCGCAAGGCAGCGGGCGCCAGGCCAAGGGCATCACGGGCATGCAGCGCCACGCTGAGCAATTGCCCGGGCACGCCCGGCAAGGGATCGAACACCTGCGCGCTGCCACCGCTACGCGGCGTGGCACCGATCAGGGGCAGGCCGGCCTGCTCCAGCTGGCGGCTGTCGAGCAGTGGTGCGAGGGGCGCGACCAGGGCGAACACCCGTTCTCGTTGTGTCAGCGTGTCCAGTGCCTGTGCGGTGCTGGCCGGGTCCTGCCCGGGGTCCAGCGCGACCAGTTGCAGGCGTCGCCCATGGATGCCTCCCTGTTGGTTCAACTGCGCGACACCATCCTCCAGCACTGCCCGCACTGTCCGCCCGGCCTCGGACAGCGGGCCCTGCTCGGGCAGCAAGGTGCCCAGGCGCAAGGTGCCCTCCTCCACGCCGGGGTCACGGTCTTCACCCAGGCGCTTGAGGTAGGCGGTGAGATTGCGTTGGTCGGCCAGGCTCAGGTCGAAGCGTGGCATCGCCGGGTCAAGGCGATTGCCGGCGGGGTCGGTGCCGCTGCGGATGACCCGCGCCAGGCTGGCATCGGTGTAGGCCGGGTAGCGCCGGTTGTTGGCCTCGCGATTGCCGGAGCCAAGGGCCAGGCGTTGCCAGTCCAGGCTCGGCGGGCGCACTCCGCCTTCGCTGCGGCCGCGCCCGTCGTTGCCATGGCAACCAGCACAGGGCAGCACGCTGGCCGGCACGCGCATGTCCCCGGGGCCGACCCGGGCCAGCAACTGGGCGTCGCTGCTGGAGACGCCTTCGCGGTAGAGGCGTTTGCCGGCGAGTTCCTGCTCGCTCAGTTGCACTGCCCCGCACAGGCACCACCACAACATGAGCAGGACCCACTTGGCAGCGGCGGCCATGATGTCAGCGCCCCGCCAACGGCTGTGCCAGCAGTTGCATGCGCTGGGCGATCGCCGCGGGTGGCGCGTCGGGGCGGATCTTGCTCCAGCGCTTGCCCGCCACGTCACCGGCAATCAACTGCGTCGAGTGCTGCTCGGGACTGGGCAGGAACTGGCCCAACCGCCCCAGCACCAGGTCGACGCTGGCCTTGTCGCCGGTCAGGAACAGCCAGTTCGGACCATCCACCCCCTGCTTCTGCGCAAACGCCTTGAGTACCTCTGGCGTGTCGTTCAGAGGATCGCTGCTCAGCGACACGAACGTCACCTGCGCCGCCAGTGCCGGGCCCATGGCCTCGCGCACCTCGCGCAATTTGCGGGTGATCAGTGGGCAGGCATCGTTGCAGTGGGTGAAGATCACGTTGAGCATCACCACCTTGTCCTTGAGCACATCGCTGTAGAAACGCAGCTCTCGGCCGTCCTGGTCCTTGAGCACGGTGTCGGTGAACCAGGTCTGCGCATCGCGGGTGCCACCGCCGCTGGTCATGGTCTGCGGCGCCGGTTGTGGCGTCGGCGCGTGGCCCTCGTGGGCGAACGCCACCGAGGCGAGGATCCACAGGCAGGCGCCGAGCACCAGCCAGTCAAGGCTGCGCATGCTGGCATGGCGGGAGGTGTGGGCGCTCATGGCTGTACCTCCTGGCCGGCGATGGCGGTGCTCTTGGCGTGCACGCGACGCGCGCTCAGGCGGTTGACCTCGCCGATCAGCACGTTGGGGTCGGTGAAGCCGTAGTAGCGGGTCCAGTGCCCGCTGCGCCCATCACCCACCAGGATCAACGGCGGGTGCTCGCTGAGGTTGGCGCTGAAGCTGCCCAGCCCCTTGAGCGTTTCGCTGATGGCATAGGGTGAACCGGTCAGCCAGCTCCACCCCGGCCCGTGCTGGAATACCCGGGCGTAACCGGCCAGGCGCCTGGAATCGTCACGCTGTGGATCGACGCTGATCGACACCAGACGGATCTCCTCCCCCACCCGCCCACCCAACTGCTGCTGGACCTTGCTCATGATCGACGACACCACCGGGCACACCGTGGTGCAGCTGGTGTAGATGAACCCCATGACCACCAGGTGATCGCCCACCAGGTCCTTCTCCAGGCGCACCGGCATGCCGTCCTGGTCGAGCAGCGCCACATCGGCGAAGCGCACGCTGGCTTTCTCCTGGTAAGCGGCCGGTGGTTGCGCGGGCGTGCCGCCGTGATCGTGGCCGGCGTGGGCCAGCGCCAGGTTGCTCGCCAACAGCAGGCTCAGGCCCAGCAGTTTTCCACCCTGCAGACGGTTCATCGCACACTCCTGGGTTCCCCTTGGGAAGCGGTGGGCGCCTCGGCGGCCGGCAGGACGCGCAGGCTGGTGTAGTTTTCTTCGGTGAAGGCACGCCCGAGGCTCGGCGACTGTACGTGCAGGTACCAGGCGCCGGCCTCGGCCAGCTCCAGCGGCGCCTGGTAGAGCCCCTCGCCCACTTCGACCAATGCCACGTTGCGTGGCAGCGACGAAGGCGCCAGGAAGTAGCGCAAGCTCAGGTCGCCAAGCCCAGGGCGTGGTTTTCCGTCCTCGCCGAGGATGCGCACCCGGGCCAGGTAGGGGGTGTGCTGCAGCAGCGGCTGGTCGGTGCCGATGAACTCGGCGCGGGCACGCTTGGGCACGCCCGACTGCGGCAACGCCGCGACTTCGGTGCTGAAGCAGTGGATGATCTGCGGCTGATTGAGCAGGAACGCGACGTCGAAGGTGCCGGCGGCCGGCAGCTTCACCGTCGAGCCGTACACCCCGGGCGCCAGCTCGCGCAGGCTGCGGTCGATGACCCGCGCGGCGCGGGCCTGGTGGCCGCGGTTGTTGTAGCCCGACATCGGCGCGTTCATGCCCTCGGCGTAGAAGTAGGTGGTGTTGTCCACGGGGTTGACCACGAACACCGAGTTGTCGTCGCGGGAAATGCTCACCCCCTGGGCCAACGGCAGGTCGCCGGCCTGGCGCGGCGCCGCCGGGCCGGCCTCGAAGCCCTGGACGATCGGTTCGCGCCCCTGCCCGAGGCTTGCCAGGTTGATCATGCTCACCTTCGAAGAAGCCAGCCCACGCACATAGGCGTAGGCCTTGGTGAAGGTCAGTTGGTACGGCTCGGCGGCCACCGGTATCCGATGGAGCAACTGGTCGGTACTGGCATCGATCACCAGCGCCTGGTTCTCCAGGGTGTTGAGCACCACGCCATAACGACCATCCTGGCTGAAGCGCATCGGCCCCAGGCCCTGCTCGGCCTTGACCGTGTGGCGCAGGGTGTGGCTGCGGGCGTCGATCACCCGCACCGTGCCCTCCTGGCCATCGACCACGTACACTGCCTGCGACAAGGGCGAGTAAGCCACCGACAACGGATGCGGGCCGACTTCGAGGGTCTTCACCAGGCGCATCTGGGCGGTGTCGATGACGCTCAGGGTGCCGCCGTCGCGGTTGCTGACGAAGGCAAAGCGCGAATCGGCGCTGAAGGCAATCTCGTGGTGGCCGGAGCCGGTGACGAACGACTTGAGCTTGGCCCGGCTGGGCACGTCGATCACCGTCACCCCGCCCTTGGCCGGGTCATGGCTGTTGTTGCCCACCCACAGCAGGCGCTGGTCGGGTTGCAGCGCCACCCGCAGCGGCTGCTCGCCGGCCTCCAGGGTGGCAACGCGGGTGAAGGTCTCGGTGTCGATCAACGCCACCTGGTTGCGTTCGGGCATGGACACGAACACCTGCTTGTCATCGCCGGTGGCCACCCAGTCCATGGGCCGCCCCGGAAGGTCGATGCGCGCCAGCGTGCTGGTGACCCCGCCCACCGACACGGTCGGGTCGATCACCGTCAGGCTGGCGTCCTTGTTCAGCACCAGCAGGAAGTAGCTGTTCAGATCGAGCAAAGGACGAGCGCCGATGCTGCTTTTGAGAAACAACGCCACGCGCGCCTTGCAACTGCTGTCGCGGTCGCCGACCGGTGCCGACTGCGCGGGGTCGAGCCAGGCGCCGGGGGCCATGCCCGACAGCGGCTGGCCGCTGGTCTGGTCGCTGACCTTGAAGCGGATATTGGCAAAGTCGCCCTCACGCAGTTCACCGCCGCTGAGGGGGCGCGCCTCGAACTCAACGGTGACGCCATCGCGGCTGAGCGTGTGCAGGGCCTGGGGATCGGCGGCCTCCTGCAGCAGTTCGCGGGGGTCGCACCAGAGCTTTTCGTAGGCCACGCCGAGGCCGATCAGCGCGGTGCCCAGCAGCAAGCCCAGGTATGCAGGGCGCAGCTTGCGGTTCATGCCGGCACGCATGGGGTAGCGCCTTCGAGGGGAATGGTCATGCTGCACCTCCACAGGAATCACGGTTCTGTGGAGGGGGAAGCAAGCGTTATGCCATTAAACAAACACCATTAAATCAACGGGTTAGCCAAACAACCCGAGAATATTGGGGAGGCGGCCCCAATACCGGGGGCTGTCTGCCGGGCCCGCGCTTTATAAGAAGACCCTGCTCATTTGCCCGACCCGGCGCCATGCTTGTCCATTCCCACACTCGATCTGGTGGTGCAGGCGAGCCTACCGTTCAGTACACAAATAGTACGTATCAAGCATGAAACAATTGACTGATTCAGGCCATTTTCAGGCAGTTGCAGTACGTACCATGTAGCATCAGCCGAAGGCATTCCGCCCCCAATTCAGCGCAATGTGTCCTATCGATCTCGAGCAGTATCTGGAAACCGCCGGCAGGCTGGAGGCCAGAACGCTGGGTGTGATCCGCAAGATCGAGCAGCTCAGGAAGAAGGACGGCGACCTCAAGGCGAGTGCCGATCTGACACATTTATTTTCACTATATTGATTTGTGATATGAATCATGTCATTTTCAGGCCGCACCCAACCCATGGTTCCTTTCGGGCCATGGCTGGTAACGCCCCCACCGGAGCCAACAACATGAATAAAACCGGACTTCTCGGCGCGCTGGCACTCTGTGCCTGCAGCGCCTTCGCCCAGGCCGACGATGCCAGCCTGCGCATCGGCATCGAGGCCGCCTACCCGCCCTTTTCCTACCGCACCCCAGAAGGTGAGCTCGCCGGCTTTGACTACGACATCGGCAACGCGCTGTGCGCGCAGATGCAGGTCAAGTGCCAGTGGGTGATCCAGGAGTTCGACGGCATGATCCCGTCGCTGAAGGTACGCAAGATAGACGCCGTGCTGTCGTCGATGTCGATCACCGAGGATCGCTTGAAATCGGTCGATTTCACCGACAAGTACTACCACACCCCCGGCAAGTTCGCGATGAAGGCCGGCAGCCGCCTGGACACCCCGATGGTGGACCTGAAGGGCCGCAAAGTGGGCGTGCAGCGGGCCTCGACCTATGACCGCTTCGCCACCGAACAACTGGAACCGGCGGGCGTCGAAATCGTGCGCTACGCCTCGCAGAACGAAGCCTTCCTCGACCTGGTTTCCGGGCGCCTGGACGCCACCCTCGCCGATATCGTCAACACCGAGGAGAGCTTCATCAAGACCCCGGCGGGCCAAGGCTTCGCCCTGGTCGGCCCGGACATCGGCGACCCTCACTATTTTGGCCGCGGCGCCGGGATTGCCGTGCGCAAGGGCGACACCGCCAACCTCGCGCGGCTCAACGCCGCCATCGCCGCGATCCGCGCCAACGGCATCTACCAGCAGGTGCAGGGCAAGTACTTCCCGTTCGACATCTACGGCCAGTAACGCCGGCCGACGAGGGTTTTCATCATGCTTCATGGCTATGGATCGAGCATTCTCGATGGCGCCTGGCTGAGCATCAGCCTGGCACTGCTGGCGATGGCCTTGGCCATCGGCCTGGGCCTGTTCGGTGCGGCCTGCCGGTTATCACCGTTGCGATGGCTGGCGGCACTGGGCGAGGTCTATGCCACGGTAGTACGCGGCATCCCCGACCTGGTGCTGATCCTGCTGGTGTTCTACGGCGGCCAGGACCTGGTCAACCGCCTGGCACTGGCGCTGGGCTACGAACAGTACATCGACATCAACCCGTTCGTTGCCGGGGTGTGCACCATGGGCTTCATCTTCGGCGCCTACCTCTCGGAGACCTTTCGCGGCGCCTTCCTGGCGATCCCCAAGGGCCAGGCCGAGGCTGGCGCTGCCTATGGCATGAGCGGCCTGCAAGTGTTCTGGCGGATCAGCCTGCCGCAGATGGTGCGCCTGGCGCTGCCGGGCTTCACCAACAACTGGCTGGTGCTGACCAAGTCCACCGCGCTGATCTCGGTGATCGGCCTGCAGGACATGATGTTCAAGGCCAAGAACGCCGCCGACGCCACCCACCAGCCGTTCACCTTCTTCCTCGCCGTGGCCGCGCTGTACCTGCTGCTGACCAGCGTGTCGCTGCTGCTGTTGCGCGGTGTTGAACAACGTTACTCGGTCGGCTTCAAAGCCGCCGAACTCTAGGGGAGCTGCCCGATGACGCTCGACTATCAACTGATCTGGCAGAACCTGCCGCTGTACCTGAACGGCGTTGCCCTGACCCTCAAGGTGCTGCTGATTTCTCTGGCCTGTGGCCTGGCGCTGGCGATCCCCCTGGCGCTGATGCGTGTCTCGCGCACGTGCCTGCTGGGCTACCCCGCCTGGCTCTACACCTACGTGATCCGCGGCACGCCGATGCTGGTGCAGCTGTTCCTGGTGTACTACGGCCTGGCCCAGTTCGAGGCCGTGCGCCAGAGCCCGCTTTGGCCGTACCTGTCCAGCGCGACGTTCTGCACCTGCCTTGCCTTCGCCCTCAACACCAGCGCCTACAGCGCCGAGCTGCTGGCCGGGAGCCTGCGCTCGACGCCCCGGGGCGAGGTCGAGGCTGCCCGTGCCATGGGCATGTCACGGTTGACGCTGTACCGGCGCATCCTGCTGCCCTCGGCCTTGCGCCGCGCCCTGCCGCAGTACAGCAACGAAGTACTGATGATGCTGCAGACCACCAGCCTGGCGTCGATCGTCACCCTGGTGGACATCACCGGGGCGGCGAAGACCTTCAACGCACGCTACTACCTGCCTTTCGAGGCCTTCATCACCGCCGGGCTGATCTACCTGGCCCTGACGTTCATGCTGGTGCGCCTGTTCAAGCTGGCCGAGCGCCATTGGCTGGCCTACCTGGCACCGCGCAAGCACTAAGGAGCTTTCATGCAGCACATTGACCATACCCTGCCCTGGAGCGCCTGCGGCACCGAGCGTTCGCTGCGCGTGCTGCGCTTTGGCAGCGGCCCGCGCAAGGCCTATATCCAGGCTTCGCTGCACGCCGATGAATTGCCCGGGATGCGCGTGGCCATCGAACTCAAGCGCAGGTTGCTGGAGCTCGAGGCGCAGGGCCTGCTGGACGCGGTGATCGAACTGGTGCCCCTGGCCAACCCGATCGGTATCGGCCAGATGTTCCAGGCCACCCACCAGGGCCGCTTCGAGTTCAATAGCGGCAAGAACTTCAATCGCGATTTTCCGGCACTGACCGAAGCGCTGGCCGCGCACCTCGAAGGCCGCCTGGGCGGCGATGGCCAGGCTAACGTCACGACTATCCGCCGGGCCATGCTCGAGCTCCTTGATGAACTGCCCGCGCCACACTCGGAGCTCGATGGCCTGCGCCGCCTGCTGCTGCGCCACGCCTGCGACGCCGACCTGGTGCTGGACCTGCACTGCGATTTCGAGTCGGTGATGCTGCTGTACGCCATGCCGCACCACTGGGCGCAGTTGCGTCCGCTGGCCGCCCGCCTGGGCGCGCAAGCGGCGCTGCTGGCCGAGGGCGCCGGTGGCGACGCCTTCGACGAAGCCTGCGCCGCGCCCTGGCTGCACCTGCGCGAGTACTACCCTGATGCCGAGATCCCCCTGGCCTGCGTTGCGACCACCATCGAGTTGCGCGGCATGGCCGACACCGGGCGTGAGCAATGCCAGGCCAGCGCCGAACAGATCCTCGGCTACCTCGCCGACCAGGGCATGATCCGCGGCCCCTGGCCGGCTGCCCCGCAACACTGCTGCCAAGCCACGCCCTTCGCTGGCGCGCAATACGCCTACGCCGAGCACCCGGGCGTGGTCAGCTACCTGCAGCCGCTGGGCGCGCAGGTGCGCGTGGGTGATCCGCTGTTCGAAGTGCTCGACCCGCTCAACGACCGCCACAGCGTGGTCAGGGCCACCACCGACGGCATCCTCTATGCCCGTGAACGCCTGCGCTTCGCCCAGCCCGGCCTGTGGCTGGCCAAGGTTGCCGGCAACACCTCCATCCGCCAAGGTCGCCTGCTCAGCGACTGAACCCTGCGAGTACCGTCTGATGAACAAACTGCATATCCACGACCTGCACAAAAGCTACGGCAACCACCAGGTGCTCAAGGGCGTTTCGTTGCAGGCCGATGCCGGCGACGTGATCAGCATCATCGGCTCCAGCGGATCGGGCAAGAGCACTTTCCTGCGCTGCATCAACCTGCTCGAGCAACCCAACGCCGGGCAGATCCTGGTCAACGGCGAACAGCTCAAGCTGCGCGAGTGCCCCCGTGGCGGGCTGCGCGCGGCGGACCCACGCCAGTTACAGCGCCTGCGGGCGCGGTTGAGCATGGTCTTCCAGCACTTCAACCTGTGGGCGCACATGAGCGCCCTGGACAACGTCATGGAAGCCCCGGTGCACGTGCTCGGCATGAACCGCAAGGAAGCCCGCGAGAAAGCCGAGCACTACCTGGCCAAGGTCGGCGTCAGCCATCGCCGCGACGCCTACCCGGCGCACATGTCCGGTGGCGAGCAGCAACGGGTGGCCATTGCCCGGGCGCTGGCCATGGAGCCCGAGGTGATGCTGTTCGACGAACCGACCTCGGCGCTCGACCCGGAACTGGTCGGTGATGTGCTCAAGGTCATGCAGGACCTGGCGCAGGAGGGCCGGACCATGGTCGTGGTCACTCACGAGATGGGCTTTGCCCGCGAGGTGTCCAACCAGCTGCTATTCCTCCATCAGGGCCTGGCCGAGGAACGCGGCGACCCGCGCGAGGTGCTGGCACGGCCGCAGTCCGAGCGCCTGCGCCAGTTCCTCGCCGGTAGCCTGAAGTGACCCCGTGGCGCGCTGTGGCGGCCCGCCGCAGAGCGCCTTGGGATACACTACCCGGCAATTCACAGGGAGCCTTGCGCCGGATGTCGAGCCATACCAAGAACACCACGGTCTACGCCGCGCCGGTCATGCGCAAGCTGTCGGAGAGCCTGGCCGAACTGCCACCGTCGTTGCGCAAGGTCGCCGAGTACATCCTGCGCCACCCGCTGAAGGCCGCGACCCTGACCATCGAGGACATGGCCCAGGCTACCGCGACCTCGCCGGCGGCGGTCAATCGCCTGGCCAAGGCCCTGGACCTGGGCGGCTACAGCGGCATGAAGGCCGAGCTGGTGAGCACCCTGCAACAGATGGTCTCGCCGGTGGACAAGCTGCGTAACGAGCTGGCCCAACGCCCGGGCGGCGACTTTGGCTTGCATGAGCAGATCCAGAGCGCCACCAGCAACCTGGCGACCACCGCCAGCAACAACCAGGCCGATGCCTTCGAGGCGTTCGTCGACAGCCTGATCGCGGCGCGCAAGGTCTACGTGCTGGGCTTCGGCAACAGCGTGTACCTGGCCGGGCTGGCCGCCTCGACCCTGGTGCCGTTCTGCAGGGACACCTGTGCCATCAGCATGGAAGGTGGCAACGAGAATGCCGCCTACCGCCTGGCGGCGATCACCGAGCAGGACGTGCTGCTGGCCATCGCCCTGCCACGCTATTCGCAGGACACCCTGCAACTGTCGCGTTTCGCCCATGAGCGCAACGCAACGGTACTGGCGATCACCGACTCACCCGCCTCGCCGCTGGCGCCCATGGCCCACCATGTGTTGTACGCGCCCGCCGATCATCCGGTGCTGACCAGCTCCAACATCGCCGTGCTGGCATTGATCGAAGGGTTGGTGGCCGGGGTCATGGCGCGCAACAAGGAGGCGGTGAAACTGGCCACGGAGCTGACCGAAAGCGTGATGTCGTATCTGCATGTGCCGGGTGACAAGCTCACCAGAAAATAAGACGCGCCGGACAACATGGTCGTCGTGCGGGAACGGATTTACCGGTGGTCGCGGCGATCCGGCTGCCCCGATGAATCCGTTCCCGCAGGTTCATGTCATGTCAATGGATCTGGGCAGCAGTGGCCGCTCAGTCCTGCAGCTTCGCCGCCAACTGCCGGACCCGCTCGAGGTCGGCCTTGGCCACCTTGGCCAGGCCGGTGCCGTAGTCCGCATCCGCCTTGTAGAAGAACGACAGCATGATGTAGCGGCTCTCCTCATCTGCGGTCGCCAGGGCCTGGCCGAGGCTGTTGATCAGGTCGGTCTGGTCCTTCTTGCCGTAGGAACGGAACAGCTCGCCCGCCTGCTTGAAGTTCTGCTCGCGCTGGATCCTCGCCTGCTGGGTGCTGCCGCTCAGCGGGGTCTGCACATAACGGGCGTCGGCCTGCTCGTCACGCAGCTGGCGACGGCTCGGCTGGTAGTTCACGCCGCTGTCGGTGTGCCCGGCGTTCATCGCGCCATCCTGGTTGACGGTATTGACCTCGGCACGCGGGCGGTTCACCGGCAGGCTCAGGCCATTGGCGCCAACCCGGTACATCTGGGTATCGGCGTAGGCGAACAAACGTCCCTGGAGCAGGCGGTCCTCGGACGGTTCGATACCCGGTACCAGGTTCGACGGCGCCATGGCCACCTGCTCGGTCTCCTGGAAGAAGTTGTCGACGTTACGGTCGAGCACCATCTGGCCAATCTTGCGCTCCGGCACGTCGGGCCAGATCTTGGTCGCGTCCAGCGGGTCGAAGTCGAACTTGGCCAACTCCTCGGGCTTGAGCACCTGGATGTACAGGTCCCATTTCGGCAGCTTGCCCTGGTTGATCGCGCTGACCAGATCGTGGGTCATGTGGCTGTAGTCGCGGCCCTGTACCTGGGCGACCTGTTTCGGGTCGAGGTTCTTCTGCCCTTGCAGGCTCTTCCAGTGGAACTTCACGTAGTGCACCTGGCCCTTGGCGTTGACCAGCTTGTAGGCGTGCACGCTGTTGCCGTCCATCTCGCGGTAACTGGCCGGCGTGCCTTCGTTGGAGTACAGCAGGGTCAGGGTGCGGGTAGCTTCCGGTACATGGGAGAAGAAATCGAAGCGACGCGAGTCGTCATCGAGGTTGCTCCGTGGGTCGGGCTTGAAGGCGTGAACCATGTCCGGGAACTTGATCGCGTCGCGGATGAAGAAGGTCGGGAAGTTGTTGCCGACCAGATCCCAGTTGCCGTCGGCGGTGTAGAACTTGGTGGCGAAGCCGCGCGGGTCACGCAGGGTTTCCGGCGAGTGATTGCCGTGCACCACCGAGGAGAAGCGCACGAACACCGGGGTCTTCTCGCCGGGGCGGAACACCTTGGCCATGCTCAGGTCGCTGATGTCGGCACTGGCGGTGAACTGGCCATGGGCGCCGGTGCCACGTGCGTGCACCACGCGCTCGGGGATGCGTTCACGGTCGAAACGCTGCAGCTTCTGCAGCAGTTGCACGTCCTGTAGCAGCACCGAGCCGTTGGGGCCGGCAGTCTGCGAGTTCTGGTTGTCGCCCACCGGCGCGCCGTTATCACGGGTCAGGGTCGCGGCCTGCACGGACAGTGACAGCAGACTGGCGGCGAGACTGCCCGCCACCAGCAGGCGACCGGGTTGGAACAGCTTGAGCAAAGGGATCATGGGGTACTCCTAAAGGTTCTTTCAGGCGTCTTGATGCGCCTCGAAAAGGGTAAGTAGCCCGTGACCGATCCCTAAATTGATCCTGCTCATCAGTGCAATTGGTAATTTCAATCCTGTTTTTTATTCATGAATGCTACAGGCAGGCATAGGTGGCCTGGCCAAGCTCAGAAGTCCACCTTGCCGCGCCCCGCCTTGATCGTGCCGCGCTTGGACTTCGAGTCGAGGCGGCGGGTCTTTGAACCGAGGGTTGGCTTGGTCGGCCGGCGCTTCTTCTCGACCTTGCCGGCGCCGATGATCAGTTCGGCCAGACGCTCCAGGGCGTCGATGCGGTTCTGTTCCTGGGTGCGGTACTGCTGGGCCTTGATGATCAGCACGCCGTCAGCGGTGATGCGGCTGTCACGCAATGCCAGCAGTCGCTCCTTGTAGAAGGCGGGCAGCGACGAGGCCGCGATGTCGAAGCGCAGGTGCACGGCGCTGGAGACCTTGTTGACGTTCTGGCCGCCGGCGCCCTGCGCGCGAATATAGCTCAGCTCGATCTCGGCATCCGGTACCTGCACGTTGTTGGAGATGGTCAGCATGGTGTGCCTCTTGTGATAGCGCAGCCATTATCACATCTCCTTGGCTTCACTGCCGCGCCATGTGCCGCCGATATTGCCTGGCACGGGCGGCGTCGCTCCATTGCTGGCGCAGCAGCGCCCACCAGGGCGCCACCTGCGGATCGGGCGCCTTGGCTTCGCTCAGCCTGCGCAGCTGGAACTTGACCATCGCCATATTGCCCAGCGAGGCCAGCGCCTTGTTCTTCCAGGTGATCGGGCGCAGTTCCGGTACCGCCTCCTCCCCCGCCTGCCAGTCACGGGGCAAGGCCGGCGCGATGGCCAGCGCGGTACCGATACCGACCATCTCGACCCCGCTGTGCACCACCTGCTCGGCGACCGGTCGGCGGCGGATGCCGCCGGTGACCATCATCGGCATCTTCGCCACCCTGCGAATGTCCCGGGCAAACTCGAGGAAGTACGCCTCCCGCGCCAGCGTGCGGCCATCCCTGGCCTGGCCCTGCATCGCCGGGGCTTCGTAGCTGCCACCGGACAGCTCCACCAGGTCGACCGCCAGCTCATTGAGCAGGGCCACCACCTGCCGCGCATCGTCTGCGCTGAAGCCGCCGCGCTGGAAGTCCGCCGAGTTGAGCTTGACGGCCACGGCGAAGCCGGGGGACACCACTGCACGCACCGCCTTGACCACCTCCAGCAGCAGTCGCGCACGATTTTCCAAGGTGCCGCCCCACTGGTCGGTACGCTGGTTGCTCAGGGGCGAAAGGAACTGGCTGAGGAGGTAGCCATGGGCCGCGTGGATTTCCACCCCACTGAAACCCGCCTGCTCCCCCAGCCGCGCGGTGTTGGCAAAACGGCGGATCACATCTTCGATTACTTCGTGGGTCATCGCCCGCGGGGTGGAAAAATGCCTGGACATGCTGCCCAGGTCCAGCGCCACGGCCGACGGGCCCCAGGTTTCCTGGCCCAGGCTCGCAGGCATCTGCCGGCCGGGGTGGTTGATCTGCAACCAGAACTGCGCACCCTTCGAGCGGCCGATGGCGGCCCACTGGCGAAAACGCGCCAGGTGCCGGTCATCCTCCAGCACCACGCCGCCGGGGCCGGTCATGGCGCGGTTGTCGACCATGACGTTACCGCTGATGAGCAGGCCGGCGCCACCTTGCGCCCAAGCTTTGTACAAGCGCATCAGTCGGTCGGAGGGCGCATGGTTGGCGTCGGCCATGTTTTCTTCCATGGCGGCCTTGGCAATGCGGTTGGGGATGACCGCGCCATTGGGCAGGGTCAGGGGGGAGAACACGTCCATCGGCAATACCTCAACAAGTACGTGCCGCAGACGTTAGCTTTAAAGTCAACTTTAAGGTCAAGCCCTGAACCGGCAAAAATTTCGCCATTGACTCTCAAGTTGGGTTGAACGTTAGGGTGATTACGCAGCCCCGACATCATCTACCCTGGAGATACAGCACCGTGAAACTCGGAACCGCCACCGCCCTGGCCGGCGCCCTGCTGATACCCGTCACCCACGCCGCCAACGGCCTCCCTGAGCATGCCGACACCACGCAGATCGACATCGCCGGGCACCCGGTACCCGTGCTCAAGGGCGGGGTGTACGACCGTTACCGCTCCAACCCGCCGCTGCCAGTGATCCAGGCCGAGGCGCCGGACATTGACCTGAGCTGGTTCAAGGGCCTGGAGAAGACTCGGGTCGACATGGGTTTCGAGTCGTACTCGCCAAACTTCTACTACCGCAACAGCCGTGTCACCGCCGTCTACACCGCCGATCTCGAACGCCTGCGGGCGTTGATGCCCGCCGCCGTGCTGGAGCAGGTGCAGCCCCTGCAGGTATGGCCTGGGCGCGGCCTGGTGGCGTTCACCGCCTACACCTACGACTATTGCGACAACGACAGCTACAACGAGGTGGCCGTGTCGATCATTACCAACAGGCCCGGCAAGGCGAACCTCGGGCCCTTCTCTCTGGTCGGGCAGTCGATGGCCAAGGATTTCTGGGGCTATGTGCTCAAGCTGCCGGTCAACACCGAGCTTGCACGGGTGCGCGGCGTGGTGGGCTACAACCTGCCCAAGTGGCTGACCGGGATCGACCGGCGCGAGGACGCCCAGGCGGTAACCTACACCATCGGCGATGCGCGAAGCGGCGAGGTGGACGTGGTGTTCAGGGCCAGGAAGCTCGACGGGTTGTCCCACGAGCCAGACCTTGTGACCAACAGTTTCACCAACCTCGATCACCAGAGCCGGTTGGCCTACGGCTACGCCACCTCGCGGCAGGTCAGCCATGCCTCCAGCATGAAGGCTGATTCAGTGGAACTGGTGCTGGGGGATGGCGAACTGTCGCGCTATATCCGTGATCTGCAGCTGGGGCGGATGGTCAAGTACGAGTATGTGCCCGAGTTCCAGAGCGCGCTGTATGCGCCCAAGCCATTGGCGGCGCTTGACTGAAACGATGCAGGCCCCCTGTGGCAGCGGCGCTGCTACAGGTCCGCGACCCGCGCCTTTTCCTGAGCCATTTCCTCACGCAGCCGCTCCAGTACCCGCTGCGAATTGTCCACGCACTGCATGCCTTCGGGCTTGCTCTCGATCCCTTCGATCACCAGCAACAACTGCGCCTTGTTGCGTGCCAGGCGCGCCTGCAGGCGTTCGATTTCCTCGACCTTGCGCCTGAGCCCAGCGAGCAGTTCATCGTGCTGCCAGCCCTTGGCCTTGGCCGGCAACAACTGGCGGATCTCCTCCAGCGAGAACCCGGCGGCCTGGGCGTTGGTGATCATCTCAAGCACCCACACCGCATCGGCGTCGTAGTCGCGGTAGCCATTGGCCTTGCGCTCGACCGAGCTGATCAGCCCACTGGCCTCGTAGAAGCGGATACGCGAAGGGGCCAGACCCGTAAGCTTGGCCAGCTCTCCTATTCTCATGCGGCACCTTTGCAATTGCATTGACCTTGAAGTGCACTTTAATCCTAGAGTTGTCCGGTGGCCAGTGCCCCCTCACTGCCCACCTTCACCAGCTCCTCACCCAAGAATCAGGAGACGCGAAATGGCATACGTCACAACCCCGGAAGGACTCGAGATCTTCTACAAGGACTGGGGCCCGCGGGACGCCCAGGTGATCTTCTTCCATCACGGCTGGCCGCTCAGCGCCGACGACTGGGACGCGCAACTGCTGTTCTTCGTCGCCGAAGGCTACCGCGTGGTCGCCCATGACCGCCGTGGCCATGGCCGTTCGAGCCAGGTCTGGGACGGCCACGACATGGACCACTACGCCGACGACGTGGCGGCGGTGGTCAAGCACCTGGGTGTCGAGGGGGCGATTCATGTCGGGCACTCCACCGGCGGTGGCGAGGTGATCCACTACATGGCCCGCCATCCCGAGGACAAGGTGCCCAAGGCAGCCATTATCGCCGCCGTGCCGCCGCTGATGGTCCAGACCGCCAGCAACCCCGGTGGCCTGCCCAAGTCAGTGTTCGACGACCTTCAGGCCCAGCTCAAGGCCAACCGCGCGCAGTTCTACCACGATATCCCGGCGGGGCCGTTCTACGGCTACAACCGCCCCGGCGCCAAGGCGGATCAGGGCGTGATCCTCAACTGGTGGCGCCAGGGCATGATGGGCGGCGCCCAGGCACACTACGACGGCATCGTCGCGTTCTCCCAGACCGATTTCACCGAATCGCTAAAAAAGGTGACGGTGCCGGTACTGGTCATGCATGGCGACGACGACCAGATCGTGCCCTACGACAATTCGGGGCCACTCTCGGCCAAGTTGCTGCCCAAGGGCACCCTGAAGACCTACAAGGGCTACCCCCATGGCATGCCCACCACCCACGCCGACGTGATCAACCAGGACCTGCTGGCATTTTTCCGCAGCTGACAGGCCTGGGCTCGGGCGGCGTCATCCCTGGCGCCGCCCCTTGCCGCGCGCGGCTTTCTGCGCGGTCGAGTCATGTTGCGTACCGGCGGAACCATCCGGTCGATGGGCGTCGTTGTCGCGTTCGGCCTCGCCGGCGGGGCGCGGCTGGCGACGATCTGGCTGCTGTTTCATGCTCATCTCCTGGCTTTTGCTGTGTTCACGGGGTCACTCATGACCAATCCTCCTCTTCACAGGCGCCTGTCCGAGATGGGCACGACGGCTTTGAACCGAGGAAGCCCCGAGCGCCGCCAAAGTTCAGCGCGGATCCTGCGCCCGGTATGGACAGCCGCCGCGCGGCGGTGCTGCACCAAACCGCAGGCGCGAGCGCAACGGCAAGGTCTCGATCATCCGTCAGGAATGAACCCGACCATCGGCTGACGCCACATCAGGCCGCAGACTGCGCGGCACCGAGCAGTTTCTTCTGCGCCTGCATCGCCTGCCCCATGTCCTCCAGCGCCTGTTTACCGAGCAATTTCCTCGCGGTCGGAAACAGCTCGCCCTCCTCCTCCTCGATATGGTGCTCGAGCAACTCCTTCATCACCTTGACCCGCCCTGCGAATTCGACGGTGTCGGTGGCGGTACCCAGCAGGTCGGGCAGGACCAGCGAATCGACCGTGCGGTGCTCCTCCTTGGCCTCGTGGTACATCTTTGCCTCCTCTCGGCCCCCGGCCTGCTTGATGGCCGGATAGAGGATGCGCTCTTCGAGCTCGGTGTGGATCTTCAGCTCCTGCTCGATACGCGCCAGCAACTCGCCACGTTTCTTTACCGCGCGCTCGGTGGTGGCCGCCAGCTCGTCGAGCAGCTTCTTCACGTTCTTGTGGTCTTGCTCCAGCAATTCGATGGCATTCATGGCAGACATGGCAGACCTCGTCGGTTATCGAGAATGGGCATTGCCTCCGGTTGAGCCACGCCCGCCCGAGGTGTTCGACAGAGACGATGAACGGTGGCAGCACGTGCATTGCCTGCAACGAACTATGAACCTGATGCGCCTGCCGACGCTCTGAGCTGTTAACCCCCAGGCCAAGGTGAGCCATGGAGCTGATCGTCGCGCGCCCCGAAGGGCTGTACTGCCCACCCGGTGATTTCTACATCGACCCCTGGCGGCCGGTCGATCGAGCAGTGATCACCCACGCTCACGGTGACCATGCCCGGCGCGGCAATCGCCACTACCTCGCCGCGACGCCCGGCGCCGGGATACTGCGCGCCCGCCTGGGCGAGGACATCGACCTGCAGACCCTGCCCTACGGCACGCCGCTTGCGCACCACGGCGTGACCCTGAGCTTTCACCCCGCCGGCCACGTGCTCGGCTCGGCCCAGGTGCGCCTGGCATACCGCGGCGAGGTGTGGGTCGCCTCTGGCGACTACAAGGTCGAGCGGGACGGCACCTGCGAAGCCTTCGACCCTGTGCGCTGCCACACCTTCATCAGCGAATCGACCTTCGGCCTGCCGATCTACCGTTGGCAACCCCAGGCCTGCGTTTTCGCCGACATCGACGCCTGGTGGCGCGCCAATGCCGCCGCCGGGCGGCCGAGCGTGCTGTTCGCCTACGCCTTCGGCAAGGCCCAGCGGATTCTCCACGGCATCGACGCCAGCATCGGCCCGGTGCTGGTGCATGGCGCGGTGGAGCCGCTGAACCGGGTCTATCGCGCCGCCGGTGTGCGCCTGCCCGAAACCCTGCCCGCCACGGCGACCGCCAAGGGCGATCCCTTGCTGCAGCGGGCGCTGGTCCTCGCCCCACCCTCGGCGGGCGGCAGTACCTGGATGCGCCGTTTCGGCGACTACAGCGACGCCTTCGCCAGCGGCTGGATGCTGCTGCGCGGGGCGCGCCGTCGGCGCGGCGTTGACCGGGGCTTCGTGCTCTCCGACCACGCCGACTGGCCCGGCCTACTCTGGGCCATCGAGCAGAGCGGTGCCGAGCGGGTGATGGTCACTCACGGCCAGGTCAACGTGCTTGTTCGCTACCTGACCGAACGGGGCCTGGATGCCCGAGCCTTCCAGACCGAGTACGGCGAGGAAGACGACAGCCTGGAGCCGACCAACTGATGAGAGCCTTCGCCGAACTCTACGCCCGGCTCGATGCCACCACCTCGAGCAATGCCAAGCTCGCCGCGCTGCAGGACTACCTGGCCACCGCGCCACCTGCCGATGCCGCCTGGGCGGTGTACTTTCTCGCTGGCGGGCGCCCCCGCCAGGTGGTGCCGACCCGTGTGCTGCGCGACCTGGCGATCCGCCTGTGCGGCCTGCCCGAGTGGTTGTTCGAGGAGAGCTACCAGGCCGTCGGCGACTTCGCCGAAACCCTTTCGCTGTTGCTGCCAGAGTCCACCCAGGTCGCGGATGAAAGTTTGCAGTGGTGGCTGGAGCAACTGCTGCCGCTGCGCGGCCTGCCCCCCGAGGAACTCGCGCCGCGCTTGCAGGCGCTGTGGACGCGGCTCGACCGGCAAAGCCTGATGGTCAGCCTCAAGCTGCTCACCGGTGGTTTTCGCGTCGGTGTCTCGAAACTGCTGGTGACCCGCGCCCTGGCCGCGCTGGCCGGGGTCGACGCCAAGCGTGTCGCGCAGCGCATGGTCGGCTACACCGACCTTGCGCACCAGCCGACGCCCCAGCGCTACCTGGCGTTGGTCGCCCAGGAGTCGGCCGAGGAACATGCCCAGCGCGGCGGTCAGCCCTACCCGTTCTTCCTCGCCCACCCGCTGCAGGAGCCGCTCGAGCGTTTCGACGCGGTGCTCGGCCCGCCCCAGCAGTGGCTGGTGGAATGGAAGTGGGACGGCATCCGCGCCCAACTGGTGAAACGGGATGGGCGTGCCTGGCTGTGGTCGCGGGGCGAGGAGCTGATCACCGAGCGCTTCCCCGAACTCGCCCGCCTGGCCGCCGCGCTGCCCGATGGCACCGTGCTCGATGGCGAGCTGGTGATCTGGAAAGCACCTGCCGACAATGGCGACTCCCCGTTCGGCGTCCAGCCGTTCGCCCTGCTGCAGCAACGCATCGGCCGCAAGACCTTGGGCAAGAAGCTGCTGGACGAGTTGCCCGCCGCGCTGCTGGCCTATGACCTGCTGGAGTGGCAAGGCGAAGACTGGCGCAGCCGCAGCCAGGAACAGCGTCGGGAGCAGCTCGAGGCGCTGGTCGATAGCATCGGCGATGCGCATTTGCGCCTGTCGCCGCGCGTGGCCGGCGACGACTGGCAGGCACTCGCCCGCCAGCGCGAGGCCTCGCGCCAGCTGGGCGTCGAGGGCATGATGCTCAAGCGCCGTGACTCGTTGTATGGCGTGGGCCGCACCCGCGACCTGGGCCTGTGGTGGAAATGGAAGATCGACCCGTTCAGCATCGACGCGGTGTTGATCTATGCCCAGCGCGGCCATGGCCGGCGCGCCAGCCTGTACAGCGATTACACCTTCGCGGTATGGGACGACAGTGCCCCGGGCGAGCGGGTGCTGGTGCCCTTCGCCAAGGCCTACTCCGGTCTCACGGACGAAGAGATGCGCAAGGTCGATGCTATCGTGCGCAGGACCACGGTGGACAAGTTCGGTCCGGTACGCAGCGTCACCCCGACCCTGGTGTTCGAACTGGGTTTCGAAGGCATCGCCCTGTCCAAGCGCCACAAGAGCGGCATCGCGGTGCGCTTTCCACGCATGCTGCGCTGGCGCACCGACAAGACCATCGAACAGGCCGACACGCTGGCCACCTTGCAGGGACTGCTGTGATGGTCAAGCGCCGCCAGCCTTCCAGCCGCTGGTTCACCGAGCGCGGCTGGAAGCCGTTCACCTTCCAGAAGGCCGTCTGGCAAGCCGTGGCCGACGGCGAATCGGGGCTGCTGCACGCCGCCACCGGCGCCGGCAAGACCTATGCCGTGTGGTTCGCCGCGCTGGATCGCTTCGCCGGGCAGTATGCCTCCCAGCCCATGCCGGCACGTCGCGCCAAGCCCGCCATGGCGCCGCTGACCCTGCTGTGGGTCACCCCCATGCGAGCCCTGGCTGCCGACACAGCCAGGGCGCTGCAGGCCCCCCTGGACGACCTGGGGATCGGCTGGAGCATCGGCCTGCGCACCGGCGACACCGGCAGCGCCGAACGCGCCCGCCAGGCACGGCGCCTGCCCAGCGTCCTGATCACCACACCGGAAAGCCTGACGCTGCTGCTGACCCAGGCCAATGCGTGCGAGGCGTTCGCCGGCCTGTGCATGCTGGTGGTGGATGAATGGCACGAGTTGCTCGGCAACAAACGGGGCGTGCAGTTGCAACTGGCCCTCGCCCGCCTGCGCTGCTGGCAGCCGTCGCTGCTGGTCTGGGCGCTTTCGGCCACGCTGGGCAACCTGGATCACGCGCGGCAAGTGCTGATGCCGGCGGGCCGCCTGGTGCAGGGGCACGACGCCAAGGACCTGCGTATCGACACCCTGCTGCCGCCCGCCATCGAACGCTTTCCCTGGGCCGGGCACTTGGGCCTGCGCATGCTCGGGCAGGTCGTCGAGCAATTGCAAGGCAGCGCCACCACGCTGGTGTTCACCAACACCCGCTCGCAGGCGGAGACCTGGTACCAGGCGCTGTTGCAGGCGCGGCCCGATTGGGCTGGGCTGTTGGCACTGCACCATGGTTCGCTGTCGCGTGAGGTGCGCGACTGGGTGGAGCTGGCCTTGAAGAAAGGCCAGTTGAAGGCGGTGGTCTGTACGTCCAGCCTGGACCTGGGGGTCGACTTCCTGCCCGTGGAGCGCGTGCTACAGGTCGGCTCGGCCAAAGGAGTGGCGCGCCTGATGCAGCGCGCCGGGCGCTCCGGCCACGCCCCCGGCCGGCCCTCGCGCGCCACGCTGGTGCCGACCCACAGCCTGGAACTGCTGGAGGCGGCAGCCGCACGCAGGGCGGTGGCCCAGGGCAAGGTCGAGGCGCGCCAGGCCCCCGAGCGGCCACTGGATGTGCTGGTCCAGCACCTGGTGAGCATGGCCCTCGGCGATGGCTTTGAGGCCCAGGACATGCTCGCCGAAGTGCGCAGCGCCTGGTCGTACCGCGACCTGAGCGACACGCAATGGGCATGGGCCCTGGCGTTCATCCGCCACGGCGGTCTCTCGCTCACGGCCTACCCCGATTTCCGCCGCGCCGAGCCGGACGCAGAAGGCCGCTGGCGGGTGCCCGATGCACGCCTGGCACGGCGTCACCGCATGAGCATCGGTACCCTGGTCAGCGATGCCAGCCTGACCGTGAAGTTCTGGGCGCGCGGTGGCAGCGGATCGCTGGGCAGCGTCGAGGAAGGCTTCATCGCCCGCCTGCGCCCAGGCGACCATTTCCTGTTCGCCGGCCGCACCCTGGAGCTGGTAGAGGTGCGCGAAATGACTGTCTACGTGCGCCGCGCCAGCGACCGCAAGGCCGCCATCCCGCGCTGGAACGGCGGGCGCATGCCGCTCTCGGGCGAACTGGCCGAGGCGATGCTGGCCGAACTGGACGCGGCGGACCAGGGTGTCTTCCAAGGCCCGGAAATGCGCCTGCTGCGCCCGTTGCTGGAGGTGCAGAAAGCCTGGTCGGCGCTGCCCGGCAAAAACGTCCTGCTGGCCGAGACCCTGAAGTCCCGCGAGGGCTGGCATCTGTTTCTCTATCCCTTCGCCGGGCGCTCGGTGCACCTGGGCCTGGCCAGCTTGCTGGCCTGGCGCCTGGCCCGGGATACGCCGCTGAGTTTCTCCATCGCGGTCAACGACTACGGCCTGGAACTGCTGTGCGCCAGCGCCATCGACTACGCCGGTGCCCTGACCCCGGCGCTGTTCGACAGCCAAGACCTGTTGCCCGAGGTGCTAGCCAGTCTCAATGCCGGCGAGCTGGCGCGCCGGCGCTTTCGCGAGATCGCCCGGATCGCCGGACTGGTGTTCACCGGCTACCCCGGTGCGCCGAAGAGCGCGCGCCAGTTGCAGGCCTCCAGCGGGCTGTACTTCGATGTGTTCAGGCAGCACGACCCGGAAAACCTGCTACTGACCCAGGCCCGCCAGGAGGTGCTGAGCCAGGAGCTGGATGTGCAACGCCTGCGCCAGACCCTGCAGCGCTTGCAGCCTCTGCCGCTGCAACTGCGAAGCATCAGGCGCGCCACACCGTTCGCCTTTCCGCTGATGGTCGAGCGCTTTCGCGAGAGCCTCAGCTCGGAAAAACTCGCCGACCGGATCCGGCGCATGGTCAGCGACCTGGAGCAGGCCGCAGGTGCCGGGGCACAGGAGCCTGCGGCGTTGACCACGCTGATGGTCGAGGATGACACGCGTGAACCTGGCCGCGCGCACAAGGCCAGGCGCAGCAAGGACGGCCGGCCACGCCCGGCCAGGCAGCGGTCCTGAGGCCATGGCCAGCACCCTTCCTTCACACATCAGCGTAAAGGTGGCCGGCACCGAACTCTGCCTGCTGGCGGAAAAAGCCCTGTGGTGGCCAGAGCGGCGGACCCTGTTGATCGCCGACCTTCATCTGGGCAAGGCAGCCGGCTACCGGGCACTGGGCCAGCCAGTGCCCAGTGGCACCACCGCCTGCAACCTGCAACGCCTGGATGCCCTGCTGCAGCGCTTTGCCTGCCAGCACCTGGTATTTCTCGGCGACTTCCTGCACAGCGCCAAAGGCAGGACCCCGCGAACCCTGGCAGCGCTTGCCGAGTGGCGCGCCCGCCATGCGGCGCTGCCCATCACCCTGGTGCGCGGCAACCATGACCGACAGGCCGGTGATCCGCCGGCCGGGCTGGGCATCGAGGTGGTGGCCGAGCCGCTGCCACTCGGCCCGTTCGCCCTGCACCACGAGCCCTGCGCGCACCCGCAGCGGCATGTACTGGCGGGCCATGTGCATCCGGCGTACCGCCTGCGCGGCCGTGGCCGCCAACAGGTGCGCCTGCCCTGTTTCCTGGTCGGCGAGCACCTGACCTTGTTGCCGTCGTTCGGCAGCTTCACCGGCGCGATGACGCTGCAGCCGGGAACGGGTCAGCGGGTCTATGTCATCGGTGATGGAGGGATCTGGGAAGTGCCCGAACAATTGAAGTGATACGAACAATTAACCGCGTGCAAATTTAAATATATTTACATATTCGATACAGCTGCTTACATCTGCTCATAGCCCATTAAAATTGTTTCACCAAAAACCTGCATAACTGCGCCAACAGTTAATTGAAATAACCATCGGCCCGCCAGACAATGACTCGCCGCCCTGCTCTTCGCCGCTATCTGCCTGCGCGGTGCAGGGCCATGATTCCCAAACGACGCGCTTACCGAGGTGATATCGGCTCGCGCCATGCTTATCAAAAACCCAATAGCTCCGGACTTGAATTAGTCGCACGAGCAAACTTTTCACGTAACTTTCACACCCATTCCAAAGAATGAAGCACTGGCAAATTACTTGCCGAGGAAACCCATGAACACCCCCGCCATTCATACGCCCACCCTCCCGTGTCCAGCCCAGGAGCGTATTCTGCTGACCGGTGCCACAGGTTTTCTCGGTGGCGCCGTCGCCGCCCAGATGATCGCCGAAGGGCATGCCGAGGCCCTGTGCTTCCTCGTTCGCGCCGATAACCCGGCGCAGGGCCTGCAACGCCTGCGCGACAACCTGCGCCAGCACGGTGTCGACGACAGCCAGGGCCAGGCCCTGAGCGAAGCGCAGATCCTCTGCGGCGACTTCCTCGACACCACTTGGCTGGCTCGCGAGACGCCGCGTCTGATGCAGCTCGACCGAGTGATCAATTGCGCCGCCGTGGCCTCGTTCTCGAAGAACCCCAATATCTGGCCGGTAAACGTCGAGGGCACCTACGCCTTTGCCCAGGTGCTGAGCCGCTCCAGCCGTCTCAAGCGTTTCCTCCACGTCGGTACCGCCATGTGCTGCGGCCCACAGCGCGAGTCGCCGATCAGCGAATCGTGGGAGTTTCCCGAGGCCGCGCAGCAACTGGTGGACTACACCGCGTCAAAAGCCGAAATCGAGCGGCGCCTGCGCGAAGAGCTACCCACCCTGCCGCTGGTGGTGGCGCGGCCGTCCATCGTGGTCGGCCACCGCAGCCTCGGCTGCCAGGCCTCGGGGAGCATCTTCTGGGTGTTCCGCATGGGCTTCGCCCTGGAGAGCTTCACCTGCGGTCTGGACGAGCAGATCGACGTGATCCCGGTGGACTACTGCGCCGAGGCGCTGATCGGCCTGGCGCTCAAGCCACGCCTGGGTCATGACCTCTACCATATCTCTGCCGGCCATCATTCGGCCTGCACCTTCGCCGAGATCGACCAGGCCTTCGCCTTGGCCAATGGCGAGCAACCGGTGGGCGAGCGCTATCGCAAGGTCGAGGTAGACGACCTGAAATCGCTGGCCGGCGATTTCGAGACCCGCATCGGCCCGGCCAACCCACGGCTGGTGCTGCGTGCCTTGCGCCTGTACAGCGGCTTCGCCGACCTCAACTACCTGTTCGACAACAGCCGCCTGCTGGAAGAAGGCATTGCCATGCCGCCACGCTTCACCGACTACCTGGACGTCTGTGTCAGGTCGTCCAGCGGTGTGAGCATCGCCACGCAGATGCAGTGGGATTTCAAGTAATAAGCGTCACAGGGGCTGCTACGCAGCCTATCGCCGGCAAGCCGGCTCCCACAGGGACCGCGCAATTAGTAAGGCCTGCGCTGTATCTGTGGGAGCCGGCTTGCCGGCGATGGGCCGCAAAGCGGCCCCTATCGCTAAACTGACTGGCGTTAGCCACAGAGGTTGATTTACTTAACATATTCATGAAGCGCATGATCACCACTTCTCCCGTGGAGGTCATGCTGCCGCCGTATGCCTACGGTGTTGGACGCGATGGACAACTTGGCAGCCTGAAGCAAAACCCTGGCAGTCCCAGGCAAGACACCTACCTGTCGTTAGGTGCTCAATACCTGCAACCGCCAGCGCTTGTGCAAGCCGTGCTGTCCAACAATTCCAACTGTCCAGGCTGCGCCATGATCAACATCGAAACGCCGACGTACTACACCGCCACCAAGAAGTACAACCTCAGCTTCCCCACCCTGGAAAGCGACATCGAAGCCGATGTCGTGGTGATCGGCGGCGGCTTCTCGGGCATCAACACCGCCCTGGAACTGGCCGAGCAAGGCATCACCAATGTCGTCGTGCTCGAGGCCCGCTACCTGGGCTTCGGCGGCACCGGGCGCAACGGCGGGCAGATCATGGCCGGCATCGGCCACGACCTGGAGAAGATCAAGAGCAGCGTGGGCGACAAAGGCCTGCGCGAGATCTTCGAGATCAGCGAGCTGGGCGCCAGCATCATCAAGGCGCGCATCGCCCGCTACCAGATCGACGCCGACTTCTGCCACGGCTACGGCTACATGGGCTTCAACGCCCGCCAGGAAAAGACCCTGCGCGCCTGGGAGAAGGACTTCAAGGCCATCAACGGCAAGGACGAGATCCGCTTTCTCGGCGGCTCGGAGGTCAGGCAGATCATCGGCTCCGACGCCTACAGCAGCGCCCTGCTGCACATGGGCGGCGGCCACGTGCACTCACTAAACCTGCTGCTTGGCGAGGCCCAGGCCCTGGTCGGCCATGGTGCCCGGATCTTCGAGCACAGCCCGGCACTGGAGGTGCACTACGGCGAGCGCATCACCGTGCGCACCGGGCGCGGCTCGGTCAAGGCCAGCAAGCTGCTGTGGGCCTGCGACAGCTTCCTCAACAAGCTCGAACCCGAACTGCATGCGCGCACCGTCAACACCTATGCCTTCCAGCTGATGACCGAGCCACTATCGGACGAGCTCATCCAGCGCATCAGCCCGATCCGCGGCGCCTACAGCGATATCCGCCCGGTGATCGACTACTACCGCGTCACCCGCGAGAACCGCCTGCTGTTCGGTGCCGCCACGCCGTTCGTGGAGCATATTCCCAAGGACCTCAAGGCCTGGAACCGCAACCTGATGCTGAAGATCTTCCCCTACCTCAAGGACGTGCGCATCGACCTGGCCTGGGGCGGGCCGATGGCCACCAGCGCCAACCTGTTCCCGCAGATCGGCACCCTGAGCAACCGCCCCAACGCCTTCTACGTGCAGGGCTACTCGGGCTTTGGCGTCACCCCCAGCCACATCATCTGCAAGATCCTCGCCGAGGGCATGAGCGAAGGCTCGGCCCGCTATGACCTGATCAGTTCGGTCAAGCACGCGCGCATCCTCGGCAAGGACCATATCCGCCCACTGCTGCTGACCGCCGGCAAGACCGTGCATCAGCTGTCGGGCTTCTTCAACGGCCGCCGTTGATTCCTTTTGAACAAAAACCAGGAGAACCACCATGACCCTCACCGCCGTCCGCCAGGGTGTGCAGCTGTCCGAACTCGACGCCTGGGGCACCGTTGCCGACCTCGGCTCGACCATCCTCGAAGGCGAGGTAAAGTGCTACGGCAAGATGACCCACGGCGCCCCGACCGACCCGGTCAGCAGTGCCTATTTCGGCACCACCCAGGGCAAGTTCCGCATGGTCTATCCGTTCAGCGAGCAGGCGGTGATCGTGACCGGCGAGATCCAGCTGACCGATGAATCCACCGGGCAGGTGACACGCTACAAAGCGGGTGATGCGTGGTTCGTGACCAAGGGCACACCGGTGCTGTGGGAAGTGTTGAGCGAGACATTTGTGAAGCATTACCTTGCGCTAGCGTGATAAATCCTTGGGGCCGCTTTGCGGCCCTTTCCACGCGGTTTGTCGCAAGGACAAGCCGGCGATGCTTTAGCGCCCCGCCATCAACGCCATCGCTCGGAAATCCTTCGGCGACTGCTCGAACTGCTTCTTGAATGCCCGGCTGAAATGCGCCGAATCGGTGAACCCCCACTTGTAGGCGATCGAGGTGATCGACTCGCGCTTGAGGAACGGGTTGGACAGATCATCGGCGCTGCGCTTGAGCCGCGAGCGCTGGATGTAACGGCACACGCTGTCACCCTCCTCCTCGAACAACCGGTACAGATGGCGCACCGAAATGCTCAGGCGCTCGGCCAGGTTTGCCGGGGTCAACCCGGGCTGGCCCAGCGACTCGTCGATGACCTTCTGCACATAGCCCCGCAGGCTGACGCCGCCGAGCCCGGCCACCGAGCCGGGGTTGTCATCACCGCGCTCGAAGCCCGGCTCCAGCAGAGCGATGAACGCCGCCTGCAGCGCCTCGCCCTGGGTTGCCCCGGCCTCGTCGCCTTCACGGCACAGCTGGTCCATCAGCAGGTGCAGCATGCGCCCGCAGGCGTTGGTCGAGGAGATCTTGCCGAAGGTCGCGCCCTGCTTCGCAAGATGCTTGCGCACCTGCTCGCGGGACAGTGACAGCGAAACATGCTCGATCAGGCCGAACGGAGTGATCTCGCACGGGCCCACCGAATCCATCAACAGCAGCTCGCCTGGCGAAAGCTGGATACTCGCGCCGCCCTGGGTGATTTGCGAGTAGCCCATGCGCTGGCTGACCAGAAAGCAATGCTGGTCGTCGTCGCGGTCGGGGTTGTCGCCCAGGCGGCGGATATTGCCGGCATTGGTGCGCAGATTGGCCAGGGCCAGGCCGGCGCGGTTGTAGGTCGATATCTCGCCGATGAACAGCGAGCGGTTGAAGGCAAGTTCGGTCTGGAACTGGCCGCAGACTTTCTGCATGGCCGTCGTCCAGCGCTCCAGGCCGTCCTGGGGCGGGCTTGCGCTGTGAACTGAAGCGGGCTGGGGCATGGGCATGGCGACCTCCACAGCAACGGTTGTTGTTATGGAGTAATTGTTAACATGTTATCAATGAACGTACAACTGTCATCTCTTGTAGGAGCGGCTTCAGTCGCGATGCAGGTGTCGCGGTGCCTGGCACCCGCTTTGCGGGTGATCGCGGCTAAAGCCGCTCCTACAGGATTCAGAGGTCGCGCAGGGCGTACGCCAACCCGTCGAACGCCAGCCAGAGATGGTGGCGCTGTTCGGTTGTGAGGGGGATATAGCGACGCAAGGCGGGCATCCGGTTGACCACTTCGCTAGCGCCCATGTGCTCCAGGGTCACCTGCCACTGACTGTTACTGCAGTCGATGGCCAGGCGCTTGAAGTCCAAGGGCATCAGGGCGGCCTGCATTGCTGCCAGACGCGCCTTGAGTGCTTCGAACAATAGCCGGTCACCGCTGCGCAGGCGGCAGCCCAGCCCGCTGCGCCGCAGCATGCCGGTGTGGTGCAGTTCGGCGCGCAGCGTGCCCTGGCCACTGGCTGGCACGCGCAGGATGAACTCGCACATGACCAGGTGCATCAGCAGGTGGCTTTCGGTGCGCTCACGCACCTCGATACGTGGACCATCCTCGCGGTAGGTAAAGGATGCTGCGGATTGCAAATCCGGTATTCCGAGGTTGCGCCCCAAACGCGCCAGGGTCGCCCCGGGCCGATACCCGGCCGGAGCGCGTGGCCCGTTCAGGCGCTCAAGCCAGCTTGCCGACATGGCACACCTGCTCGCTATGAGGCTGACCGGGCTCGGCGGCGAACTCCTTCTCCAGCACATCCTCGACCCTGGCCGGCCGGAACGGGTTGACCTTCTGCACGCACAGGGTCCAGAACAGCGCGTAGACGGCGGTGGCGCCAAGCATCACGGCGAACGGCACATAGACATCGGCCGGGTTCATGCCCGGCGGGGTGATGAACCACATGCCCAGCAGGATGCCGATGCTGGAGACGATCTGCGGCAGCGGGAACAGCGGCGAGCGATAGGCCCGCGGCAGGTCCGGGCGACGGATGCGCAGGATCACCACCGACAGGGTCACCAGCAGGTACGCGGTACTCCAGGCGCATACCGCCGCCAGCACCAGGTGCAGGATGTTGTCGGTGTTGCCGCCCAGGTACCAGGCATGCAGGCACGGGATCAGCGCCACCACCAGGATGCACAGCAGCGGGGTCTTGAAGCGCGGGTGCAGGTAGGTGAACACCTTGGGCAACGCCCCATCCACCGCCATGCCGTAGAGAATCCGCGGCACCCCGGCCATCAGCGTGTTGATGGTGGCCGCGCCGGCGAACAGGAAGCCGATGCCCAGCCACACCGGACCGATATCGCCCATCACCTGCTCGGCGAAACGCGGGATGGCCATGGGGGTGTCCAGCAGGTGCACGCCGCTTGCCGCATCGAGCACCACGTTCTCCACCTGGCGCTTCATCGCCGCGCCGTAGATGAACATGCAACT
This sequence comes from Pseudomonas sp. WC1, assembly GCF_050586565.1. NCBI lineage: Bacteria > Pseudomonadati > Pseudomonadota > Gammaproteobacteria > Pseudomonadales > Pseudomonadaceae > Pseudomonas > Pseudomonas sp. WC1. The sequence continues at coordinate 100,962 of NZ_JBOBDQ010000005.1, read as the reverse complement.
GGCCACGCCGAACAACCCCAGCGCCATGGCCTTGGGCATCACCCAGGCCGAACGGCGCAGTTCCGGGGCCAAGGGGGTGACGAACTCGCAACCGACGAACATGAACATGGCCATGCCCACCAGCGACAGAATGGTCATCAGGTCGGTGCCGACCAGCGACACGCCGAATGGCCCTTCCAGCTCGACGGCGGGCGCGGCGATCAGGCCGAGCACGCCGAATACCATCAGCGTGGTCCACATGCCGAAGGTCAGCACCACCTCGGCGCGGCCGAAAGCGCTCACGCCAAAGGCGTTGAGCACGCCGAACACCAGCACGAAGCCCACCCCCAGCAGCCAGGAGCCGCCGGCCGACTCGGCCAGGGTATTGAGGTGCTCGAAGTTCACCAGGGCCATGACCCCGGACAGGATGGTCTCGGCGGTGCCGGCGAACACATGCACGATCAGGTACGCCGACAGGGTACCGGTGATGGCGAAAAAGCGGCCCATGCCGCAGTTGATGTAGTCATAGACAGAGCCGGTGGTGGGCAGGATCGCCGCCGCCTCGGCGAAGGTGGTCGATTGCGCCAGCATCATCACTGCGGCGATCAGCATGGCCACGGCGAAGGCGCTGCCGCCGATACCGAAGCCCATGGTCGCGGTGAGGATCACCGGGCTGGCCATGATCAGGCCGACGGTGCTTGCCAGCGCGGTGGGGAAGCCGACGCTGCCGCGGTTCAAGTGCTCGGTGAGCTTATTATTGGATGTCATGGGTGGGCCCTGGGTGGACGAGAGAAAGATGACCGCTTACCCGGCGCGCCGCAAGTGCTGGCGTGCGCCGGGTCTTCTCCGTCACTTTGCGGCCTTCACCCAGGCAGGTCTTGCCACTGGCTGCCGCTGACCTTGATCCGTGTTGCCAGGTGCCAGGCGATAGCCTTGCAGCGCTCTTGAGATCGAGCGCCGCCCGCGCGGCGCATCGCTGGCAAGCCAGCTCCCACATCTGTTTCGGGCCAGTCAGTCCTGTAAGGTTTTCGCTGTCCGCCTTAGCGCATGTCTTGAGACTGATGAAGCGTCAGTGGTGCCCACACTGAAACCGCATCGTACCCACAAGGCGTACAGCCGCGGCGGCGCAGGCATAACTGGCCCGAAACAGATGTGGGAGCTGGCTTGCCAGCGATGCGCCGCGCGGGCGGCGCTCGATTTCACAGGCACTGCAACACTGGCGTCGAACACCTCGACGCAGTTACCCCTGCGCGCAGCGATCCATCAGCTCATGCGGCAGGACCCTGGAATAGGCGCCTTGGTGATAGAGCAGCGGCGCCCCCCCTAGGTCGTCGAAGGCTAGTACCCGGCCAATGAGAATCCAGTGATCACCGCCGTCGATCTGCTGGAACTTCTCGCAGCGAAAACGCGCCGAGCAGCCTGGCAACAAAGGCGCGCCACCCTCGCCGGTCTCGTGCTCGATGCCGGCAAAGCGGTCTTCGCTGGGGCGGGCGAAGGTGTTGGACAGGTCGACCTGGTCGGCCGCCAGCACATTCACGGCAAAGTGCCCGGCAGCCTCGAACACCGCATGGCTGCTGGAGCGCTTGTCGATGCTCCAGAGCACCAGCGGCGGTTCGAGGGATACCGAGTTGAAGCTGTTGGCGGTGACCCCGACCTTGCGCCCCGCAGGGTCGGTGGCAGTGATCACGGTAACGCCGGTGGCGAAGTTGCCCAGGGCGCGGCGGAAGGCGCGGCTATCGAAGGGAATGGACATGCAAGGCTCCATCATTGTTATTGGTCTGGCTGGGGCGCTCTCACATTGCTCCAGCCATGTTCATCGGTTGAAGCTCAGGTCATCGCCGGATCCGGCTCCAGCCCCATCAGCTCGCGCCCCAGGATCTGCGCGCAGACGTCATAGTCGGTATAGGCGTGCGCCCCGGTCATGTGCGCATCGCGGAACAGCCGCTGCAGCTCGTTGCCGTCAAACCAGGCGCCACCGCCGGCCGCCTCCATCAGCCGATCCACGGCCTGGATGCACAGCTTGACCGCATAGCCCTGGTTGGTACGCCAGTAGGCCAGCTCCGTGCGCGTCGGGTACTGGCGGCGGGCGCTGTATTCGGCGATCTGCTCCCAGCTCTTTTCCAGCAGCGCGCGCGCCGCAGCGACCTGATGGGTGGACTCGGCCAGGCGCATAAGCGCCGGAGTGGCTGCGCCGACGGCGGCGCCGGTGTAGGCGCGCACGCGGTGGCGGGTCTTGTCCTTGAACGCCTCGAGCATGCGTTCGGCGATGCCCAGGCTGACCGTGGAGAAGCCGCTGGCAAAGTACGGCCGGTACGGGTTGAAGTAGATCGCGCTGTCCGGATACAGCCCGAAGCCCGCCGAGTGGCCCTCCATCATGTCCCTGGCCTTCTGGATGCGGTGCTCGGGCACGAAGGCGCGCTCGACGATCAGCGTGCGGCTGCCACTGGCGCGCATGCCGGCGGCGAACCAGTCGTCGCGGATCTGGTAGTCGCCGCGCGGCAGCACGGCGAAGCAGTAGTCCTGGCCGCCTTCGGGGTTGGTCCGGCGAAAGCCCATGATCGCCCACTCGGCATGATCGCAGCCGCTGCTCCAGCCCATCTCGCCACTGAACAGCACGCCGCCCTCGACCTCTTCGGTACGCCCGAACGGGGCGATGCTGCTACTGGCGGTGGCGTCCGGATCGTGGCCCCAGATCTCGTCCTGCAGGCGTGCCGGGAACATCGCCAACTGGTGGCTGTGGGTGCACAGCAGGCTCATCGCCCAGGCAGTGCTGGCACAGGCGCCGGCCAGCGCGGCGATGCATTCGGCGAACTGCGGCAGGCTGATCTCCAGGCCGCCGTAATGCCTGGGCAGGAAAGCCTTGTGCAGGCCGATGGCCTTGAGCGCGGCGATGTTCTCGGCGGGCACGCTGCGCTTTTGCTCGGCCTGGTCGGCGCGGGCGGCGATGGCCGGCAACAGGGATTTGAGGTCTTCAAGCAGGGAATTTGGCTTTTTCATGGTCTGGCTCATTGTTATTGGACCCTGGCGAGCGCTGCCTGAAATGCGCGACTCGCTGATGAATGCCGGGTCAGTATGGGAGCCGTGGTCGAGGCCGAAAATGCAACTTCCGCACCTCGGATTGCACTTTTCATGGGGTTGGCAGGCTGAGTCATGGTGGCTGGCATGGGCAGACAAGAACGCCCGTTTGCCGCGCTTTAACCTGCGCAAATCGGGCCGCTGCGGCCCATCGCGGGGCAGTCCACTGCCACGAAGTCCTCGGCAACCCACCCGGAGTCCTGCCATGAGCGATATCCCCCTCCTCCCCAGCGTCAGCGCCTTCCTCGCCCGTGACCACGGCCTGTACATCCACGGCAAAACGGTCGCCAGCCAATCCAGCGCCCGCATCACCGTGCACAACCCGGCCAACGGCGAAGCCATCGCCCAGGTCGCCAATGCCAACCCGGCCGATGTCGAGCACGCCGTCGAATCGTCCCGCCAGGGCTTTGCCAGCTGGTCGCGCACCCGCCCCGCCGCCCGCGCCGCGGTGCTGCTGCGTCTGGCCGACCTGCTGGAGGCCAACCGCGAGGAACTGGCCCAGCTGGAAACCCTGCAATCGGGCAAGCTGATCGGCATCGCCCGCGCCTTCGAGGTGGAGCAGGCCGCGCACTTCCTGCGCTACTACGCCGGCTGGGCCACCAAGATCACCGGCCAGACCATCACCCCGTCGCTGCCCTCCTTCGCCGGCGAGCGCTACAGCGCCTTTACCCTGCGCGAGCCGGTGGGCGTGGTGGTGGGCATCGTGCCATGGAACTTCGCCACCATGATCGCCCTGTGGAAGCTGGCCTCGGCACTGACCACCGGCTGCAGCATCGTGCTCAAGCCCAGCGAGTTCACCCCGCTGACCCTGCTGCGCATCGCCGAACTGGCCAGCGAGGCCGGCCTGCCGCCGGGCGCCCTCAACGTGCTGACCGGCGGTGGCCAGGTGGGCAAGGCGCTGGTCGAACACCCCGGCACCGACAAGGTGTCGTTCACCGGCTCCGTGCCCACCGGCATCGCCGTCGGCCAGGCGGCAATGGGCGCCAGGCTGACGCGGGCGACCCTGGAGCTGGGCGGCAAGAACGCCGTGGCGTTCCTGCCCGATGTCGACCTCGACAAGGCGCTGGACGGCATCATCGAGGCCGGTTTCCTGCACTCCGGGCAGATCTGCGCCGCCGGCGAGCGTTTCTACGTGCATCGCTCACGCCTTGACCCATTGCTCGACGCACTGTCCCAGCGCCTGGGCCGACTGAAGATCGGCTCCCCGCTGGACGAAACCACTCAGTTCGGTCCTGTGGCCAACAAGCCGCATCAACAGAGGCTCGGTGAGCTGTTCGCCACCGCCCGTGCCGAAGGCAACCGCATCGTTCATGGCGGGCGGCTTGGCGAAGGCCCGGGCTGCTTCGTCGAGCCTACCGTGATCCTCGCCAACAGCGCGGACGATACCCTGCTCAACCAGGAAACCTTCGGCCCGGTGGCGACCTTCCTGCCCTATGACGACGAGGACGAGTTGCTGCAGCTGATCAACGCCTCGCCCTACGGCCTGAGCGCGAGCCTGTGGAGCAACGACCTGGGCAAGGCCATGCGCCTGATCCCGCAGATCCAGGCCGGCACCCTGTGGGTCAACATGCACACCCTGCTCGACCCGGCGGTGCCGTTCGGCGGCATCAAGGCTTCCGGTATAGGCCGCGAATTCGGCTCGGCCTTCATCGACGACTTCACCGAGCTGAAGTCGGTGATGATCCGCTACTGACCATGGCCGGCGCCAACCACGACCTGGGCCGCTACTGCCTGCAGGCCTTCAGTCAGCAGGTACCGGCGTCGCTGGCGGCGTTCTACCGTATCGATGCCGGGCAGCAGGCCTGCGATTTCCTGCTGCAGGACCTGCAGGCGCCAATGCACGCCCGCTACCTTGCGCACTACCGGGCGTTCGACCCGTTACAGCCCGGGCGCTGCCTGGCCATCGGCCGGCCCGTGGTGTCGTTGCGCCAGGGCCTGGCCTGCTTGCCCGAAGCACAGGGCCGGACCTACCGCCGCTTCCTTGCGCAGCACCAGGTGGTGGACGTGGTGGAGATCATCGCCCAGGCGGATGGCCGCCCCGTGGCCGGCGTCTCGCTGCTGCGCAGCCCAAGCCTGGGTGAGTTCCGGCGCGACGAGCTTGAACGCCTGCTGCCCCTGCACGGGCTGATGCAGCTAGCCGTGGCCAGCCAGCCGCTGAGCGCCGGCCACGGGCACTTCGAACTCACCCCACGCGAACGGCAGATCGCCGAACTGCTGCGCTTGGGCACCAGCAACAAACTGCTTGCGCGCGCCTTGGGCGTCGGCCTGCCGACGGTGAAAACCCACCTGATCAACCTGTTCCGCAAGGTCGGCGTGCGCAACCGCACCGAGCTGGTGGCGGCCCTCTACCTGTGACTCAACCTTCCGGTTGATACCCCCGTGCGAAACGGCGCGGCACGCTGTCGGCATCCCAACACAGGAGTCAACAGCATGCCGAACCAAGCCGACTGGATCACCGTGGGCGCCCTCGCCGAGGGCTTCGCACCCGAGGCCTTCATCCTGCCGCAACTGGCCGACCTGACCGGGCGCACACTCACCCTGCACTTCGCCAATGGCTGGATCATCGAGCATCGCTTCGACAGCGAGCGCCTGCACTGGCATGCGGCAGACGGCCACAGCAGCGGCAGCGCCGGCTACCGAGCCACTTCGGTGCGCCCCGGCATCTATCTGGTCGATTTCATCAAGTACGAGGCCGGCCAGGCCTGGTCGGTGTCGCTGGTGCTCGACACCCACAACCAGGCCTTCACCGCCGTGCTCGGCCGCCTGCCCGATCAGGCGCGCACCCAGCGCGGCCTGTACACACTGGCCCTGGCCGGCGAGACGTTGACCGGCGTCGAAGCGCGCTTCCTGCACGGCAGCCTCGACCGCCCCTGGCAGGCCGGCGCCTGCCCCCACGCGCCGACCACCGAACTGGTGGGCCTGCGCAACCACTACCGCTACAGCCCCACCGAGGAATACGAGCACGTCTACCTGAATGCCGACTACTACAGCTGGCAATGCCTGAAGGGTGTCGAGCAAGGCCTGTGCGACACCGACCGGGCGTACTACTACAAGATCGCCGAGCAGCTGTACCTGTTCGTCTGGTGCGAGAAGATCGTGCCCACCCTGGGCCTGGTGATGATCGACCTGGCGCGGCACCGCAGCGACGGCAAGATCTTCGGCTACCAGGGCGGCGGCTTCGATGCGCTGGCCAACTTCCCGGTGTCATCCCATTGCCGGGTGCTCAACCGCACGGAGCATGCGCAGTGAACCGCAGCGTGCTGGTCACCGGGGCCGGCAGCGGCATCGGTGAAGCCTGTGTTTTGCGCCTGGCCCGCCAGGGCTGGCAGGTGGCGCTGGTGGGCCGCCGTCGTGAAGCGCTGGAGCGCGTCGCGCAGCAGTGCGATGGCCTGGTGCTGGCCGGCGATGCCGCAGACAGTGCCAACTGGGTGGGGTTCATCGAGCAGGTACGCGCGCGCTTCGGCGGCCTCGACGCGGTGATTGCCTGCGCCGGCGGCCATGGCCTGGGCGCGGTCGAGCAGACCAGCGACAGCGCCTGGCGCGAGGCTCTGCGTAGCAACCTCGACAGCGCCTTCCACACCGCCCGGGCGTGCCTGCCGTTGCTGCGCGAGCGGCGTGGCAGCCTGGTGCTGCTGGGCTCCATCGCCGCGCTGGGCGCCGGGCCCGAGGTGTGCGGCTACACCACCGCCAAGCATGCGCTGGTCGGCCTGACCCGCTCACTGGCCCGCGACTACGGACCATTCGGCGTGCGGGTCAACTGCGTCTGCCCGGGCTGGGTGCGCACGCCCATGGCGGATCAGGAGATGCAGTTACTGATGGATCACTATCAGGAAGACCTCGACGCTGCCTACCGCCGGGTCACCGCCGACATACCGCTGCGCCGCCCGGCCAGCAGTGATGAAATAGCCGCCGTGTGCCAGTTCCTGGTCGGCACCGAGGCCAGCATCCTCACCGGCGCGGTGATCGCCGCCGACGGCGGTTCGACCGTGGTCGACCTGCCGACCCTGGCCTTCACCCACCTGGAGCCGTCGGCATGAACACACCCTACGACTTCGAGGGGCGCACGGTGCTGGTCACCGGCGCGGCGGGCGGGATTGGCCAGGCCATCGTCGAAGGTTTCACCCGGGGCGGTGCCCAGGTGCTGGCCGTGGATCTCGATTCGCCAGCACTTGAGCGCCTGATGGAGGCACAACGGGCCCTGGGTCACGACGTGCGCGGGGAAACGCTGGACCTGGCCGACCCTGCTGCGATCGGCACCTTGCTGGCCAAGCTGGAACACCTGGATGTGCTGGTGCACAACGCCGCGTATTTCCCGCTCACCGCGTTCGCCAGGATTGACCCGGCGCTGCTGCAACGCACCCTGGCGGTGAACCTGGAGGCGTTGTTCTGGCTCACCCAGGGCGCCCTGCCACTGTTCCGCCACCAAGGAGGCGGCTGCGTGCTGGCCACCTCCTCGGTGACCGGCCCGCAGGTGGCCTTTCCGGGCCTGAGCCATTACGCCGCGTCCAAGGCCGGGGTCAACGGTTTCATCCGCAACGCCGCGTTGGAGCTGGCGCAATTCAATGTACGGGTCAACGGCGTGGAGCCGGGGATGGTGCGCACCCCGGCCATGGACAACCTCGGCGATACCGCCGTGAACGCCCGGATCGCCGCCAGCGTGCCCTTGGGGCGGCTGGGCGAGCCGGCCGATATCGCCGCGGCGATGCTGTTCCTGGCCTCCGACGCGGCCCGCTACATCACCGGCCAGACCCTGGTGGTCGACGGCGGCGCCACCCTGCCGGAGACCACCGCGAGCCTGTGATGGCGGCGACATGCAAGGGCGCTGGCAGCCACGGGCAAGACCACTGCCCGCGTTCCACGCGCTAATAGCCCGTCGCCTTTCGACACTGCCTCCACAACAACGCGGCACTCAAGACCGCACACAAAAAACGAGGATCGATCCATGCGTCTCACTCCACGTCACACCGCAATGGTCACGGCACTGACCCTGCTGGTCCATGGCCAGGCCAGCCCGGCCTACGAGCTGTACGCCGACGACGACAGCCACCTGAACGCCGATCTGCTCGCGGTCTGGGGCATGTTCAACAGCCGCCACAACTACGACGGCACCCCGGGCGGCTCGACCTGGCGCGAAGGTTTCATCAAGTACGGCCTCAGCGGCGACCAGGGCCTGGCCGGCAACGGCAGCCTGTATGGCGCCCTCAACTGGGTCAGCTCAGGCGCCTGGGGCGACGGCGACGCCGGCGGCAACCAGGACGGCTCCGAACGCACCACCAAGATCGAGGACGCCTACCTGGGCTGGCGCTCGGGCGACCTGTTCCCGTTGCTGGGCAAGGATGGCGTGGACCTGTCCGGCGGCCGCCAGGTGATCCGCCTGGGCAGCGGCTTCCTGGTCAACGACGACGGCCCCAACCTGGGCAAGGGCCCGGCCGACGGCCAGCTCAACCGCGGCGGCGGCTTCTATCTGGGCGCGCGCCACGCCTTCGACCGCACCGCAGTGCTGCGCCTGGGCGGCCAGGAGGGGCTGCATGGCAGCGTGCTGTGGCTCAAGTCCGACAACCGTGCCCAGGCCGAAACCGAGCTGGCGGCCGGCACCCTGGACTACACCCATGGCCTGGGCACCCTGGGCCTGACCTACATCCACGGCATCGACGTGGCCGACCAGTGGGCCAGCGAATTCCAGAAGGCCCGCGAAGGCCTGGATGTCTACAGCCTGCGCGGCGAAGGCAGTGCGGGCCTGGCCAACACCCGACTGGCCTTCGAATATGCCTGGCAGGACAAGCGCGGCGAGCATGAGACGGCCTGGTACGCCGAAGCGGCCTACACCTTCGCCAACACCCCCTGGGCGCCGCAGCTGACCTACCGCTACACCCGCTACTCCGCAGGCTGGGACCTGCTGTTCACAGGGCTTTCCCGCGGCTACGGCACCTGGATCCAGGGCGAGGTCGCCGGCAACTACGCCGGGCCGTTCAACACCAACAGCGGCATCCACCATGTCGGCCTGAAGGCCACGCCACGGGACAATCTGACCCTCGGCGCGCTGTTCTTCGACTTCGACACGGTGCGTAGCCGCGACACCTTGGACCTCGATGCGCAGGAGCTGGACCTGTATGTGGAATGGGCAGTCAACGAGCACCTGATCGTCACCCCGCTGTTGGGGCTGTTCAAGCCGCGCAAGGATGAAAGCAATGGTGGCAACCAGGTGGGTAGCGGGACCAACGTTTATAGCCAGCTGACGGTGGCGGTGCCGTTCTGAGTCATCGCGGGGCAAGCCCACGCCGATGGGCATCAGGCCCGAGGCATGGGAGCGGGCTTGCCCCGCGATGAGGACCTGTCAGCCCAGCAACAGGCTCAGGTCGGCGCCCTGCTCACCCAGCGGCGGGCACCAGTAATAGCCGCCGCTCAACGGCCGGCTGAAGCGGTACAGACCATCGACCACGCCATCCTCCAGCCCGCTCATGCGCCGCAGCTGCACCTCGAAGGCGTCCAGCGAGAAGCCCAGGGCGACGAACGCCAGGCCCGCGCCGCGTTCATCGGTCCAGGCCACCGAGCGCCGCACCACGAACGCCTCGGGGGCGAAGCTCTCCTGGGCGGTGCGCTTGACGTGAGCGGATTCGGGGGCGTCGTCGAGTTCTTCGTTGTCGCTCAGGCGGCGACCGATGATGTTGTCCTGCTCGGCCTGGGGCAGCGACTTGAAGTAGCCCAGGTCGTGCTTCCACAGCTGGAAGGCGGCAAAGCTCGAGCCCGACAGGCCTGGGATGTCGCCCGGCACGATGGCGGCAGCGACGGCGTCTGCGTCCACCGGGTTCTCGGTGCCGTCCTCGTAGCCGGTCAGGTCATGGCCGCCGCGGTGCAGGAAACCCTCGACGCTGTCGACCAGGCGCAGGGCCGGCGCCATTACCTGCTGCAAGGCCTGGGCGCGCAGGAACAGCTCGCCGCGCTCGGCACCGCGCAGCCACAGCCACAGGGCGTGCTGGGTCGCCGGATTCTCCACCACCGCGTCCAGTTGCGGGAAACTGCGCAGGCCCGGCACCTCGCGGCCCAGGGCCTTGGCCAGTGGCGCGCCGACGGCCAGGATCAGGCTGTGGCCATCGACCTGCGGCAACAGCTGATCCAGTACCGCGGGCAGTGCTTCCAGGGAATCGAGGGCAAAGAACAGGTGACGGGCATGGGCCGGCACCGGGGTGGAAAGCAGACCTTGCTGGAACGGCATGACGGGCTAATCCTCGGCAAAAGCGCGAATGCTACTGCCACAGGCCCGGCATCGCAACGCGACATGGCGTCACCAGGCCAGTAACAAACGGTTACCAAGATCGTCCAGACACGATTAGCTATCATTGCGCACCCACCTACACTCCTCGGGATCCTTCGCCCGAGAGACCGCCCATGACCGCCTCCCCCTTGCTCACCGCCCTGCTGCCGCTGGCCTTGGGCATCATCATGCTCGGCCTGGGCCTGTCGCTGACCCTCGCCGACTTCGCCCGGGTGGTGAAGTACCCCAAGCCGGTGGTGATCGGCCTGGCCTGCCAGATCCTGCTGCTGCCGCTGGTGTGCTTTCTGATCGCCAACGGCTTTGGCCTCGAGTCGGCACTGGCGGTGGGCCTGATGCTGCTGGCCGCCTCGCCCGGCGGTACCACGGCCAACCTGTTCAGCCACCTGGCCCACGGCGACGTGGCGCTGAACATCACCCTCACCGCGGTCAACTCGCTGATCGCCATCCTCACCATGCCGCTGCTGGTGAACCTGTCGCTGATGTGGTTCATGGCATCGGACCAGGCCATCCCCCTGCAATTCGCCAAGGTCATGCAGGTGTTCGCCATCGTCCTGCTGCCGGTGGCGCTGGGCATGCTGATCCGTCACTGGGCGCCGCGTTTCGCCGGGCGCATGCAGAAGCCGATGAAGATCGTCGCGGCGCTGTTCCTGGCCTTCACCATCGTCCTGGCCCTGGCCAAGGACTGGCAGACCGTGGTCGAGTACGCGCCGATCGTCGGTGGCGCCGCGTTGCTGTTCAATCTGCTCAGCCTTGGCGTGGGTTACTGGGTGCCACGCCTGTTGAACATCCCGAAACGCCAGGCGATCGCCATCGGCATGGAAATCGGCATCCACAACGGCACCCTGGCCATCGCGCTGGCCCTGAGCCCGTCGCTGCTGAACAACGCGACCATGGCGGTGCCGGCGGCGATCTACAGCCTGATCATGTTCTTCACCGCGGCAGGGTTCGGCTGGTGGGTCAGTCGCGGGCAAGCACTGGAGAACACGGCAGAGCAGCCATCGTGAGTCGAGCGCTGCCCGCGAAGCGGCCTCAGGCCTGCTGCAAGGCCCGCGGCCGCGCGCTGCGCTGTTCTGCCGCACCGCCCCGCGCCTTCTGCAGGTGGAAGTCGAAGGTCAGCTCGGCCACCCGTCCCTGCCCGCCCTCACGGAACACCACCTCGCCCACCAGCCCTTCACGGGTGGCATGGGCGAAGTCGTCCCACAGGTAACGATCACCGGCCAGGTTGATCTGCGTAGTCAGGTGCCGATGCCCCGGTGCCGAGATGAAAAAGTGGATATGGGCCGGACGCTGACCGTGGCGACCGAGCAGGTCCAGGCATTCCTGGGTCGGTCCCTGTGGGTCGCAACCGTAGCCCGACGGCACGATCGAGCGGGCACGGTAGCGACCTTCGGCGTCGGTGACGATGCGTCGCCGCAAGTTGTATGGAGACTGGCTCTGATCGAAGAACGAGTAAGTGCCACGGGTGTTGGCATGCCACAGGTCGACAGTGGCGCCGGCCAGCGGCTGGCCCAGGGGATCGAATACCTGGCCTTCGAGGAACATCACCGTGGCCACACCGTCCTCGCTGCCGTCGTCCATGCGTGCCTCGCCCTCGGCGATCGGCGCACCCGCCACATACAACGGGCCTTCGATGGTACGTGGCGTGCCGCCGAACAGGCCTGCCTGGGCGTCCTTGGCGTCCTGCAACAGGTCGAGAAAGTGCTCCAGGCCCAGCCCGGCCACCAGTAGCCCTGCCTCGCCGCGTCCGCCAAGGCGGTTGAGGTAGTCGACGGCGAGCCAGAACTCATCCTCGCTGACCTCCAGGTCCTCGATCAAGCGCGCGGTGTCCTGCAACAGCCGCTGGACGATACGCTTCAAGCGCGGGCTGCCCTTGTCATTGCCGAAACCTGCGGCTTGCTCAATGAACGCCTGCACATCAGGGTTTGCTGAAATCTTCACGGTCATGGTCGGGTACCTCGAGTTGTTCGTGTATGGGTCTCAGCGGTCATCGCCGTGGATCGACGAAGGGTGACGGCACAGGCCGGCGACCTCGATGTCCATGTAGGGGAACAGCGGCAGCTGCAGCAGCGTGTCGTGCAGGGCCTCGACGCTGGCCACATCGAACACGCTGTAGTTGGCGTAGTGGCCGGCGATGCGCCACAGATGGCGCCAGATGCCCTCGCGCTGCAGGCGCTGGGCCAGTTCCTTTTCCTCGGCCTTCAATTGCGCAGCCCTGGCCTGATCCATCTCGGCGGGCAGCTTCACGGTCATCTTCACGTGGAAAAGCATGGTGTCTCTCCTCTGTCTATCGGCGGGCGAAACGCGCCAGCTGCGCTTCGTCCAAGGTCAGGCCCAGGCCGGGCGTGGCCGGTACGTGCAGTTGGAAGTCGCGGTAGGCCGGCGCCTCGCGGACGATGTCCTCGGTCAGCAGCAGCGGCCCGAACAGCTCGGTCCCCCAGCTCAAATGGTGCAGGGTCAGGAAGGCATGGGCCGAGGCCAGGGTGCCGACGGCCCCCTCGAGCATGGTCCCGCCGTACAGGGCGATGCCGGCGGCCTGCGCAATCTGGGCGGTGCGCAGCACCGCGCGGGGTCCGCCGTTCTTGGCGATCTTCAGGGCAAAGACGCTCGCCGCGCCGTCACAGGCCAAGCTGAAGGCATCCTCGACGCTTTCGATGGACTCATCAGCCATGATCGGTGCCGGACTGCGCTGGTTCAGGCGAACCTGACCGGCACGATTGATGCGCGAAATGGGCTGCTCGATCAGGTCGATGCCATTCTCGCCCAGCACCTGGCAGGCGCGGATGGCCTGGGACTCGTCCCAATGCTGGTTGACGTCGACCCGCACGCTGGCGCGCTCGCCCAGTTCGCGCTTGATCGCCAGCACGTGCCGTAGATCCTGGTCGACCGGGTTGGCGCCGATCTTCAGCTTGAACACCCGATGGCGGCGGATTTCCAACATATGCTCGGCCTCGGCGATGTCCTTGGCGGTGTCGCCGCTGGCCAAGGTCCAAGCCACCTCCAGGCTGTCGCGCAGCCGTCCGCCGAGCAGTTCGCTGACCGGCAGGCCCAGGCGCTTGCCCTGAGCATCGAGCAAGGCGCTTTCGATGCCGGACTTGGCGAAGGTGTTGCCCTTGGCGAGGGTGTCGAGCCTGAGCATGGCGGCATTGATGTTGTCCGCCGACAGGCCGCGCAACGCCGGGGCCAGGTGCGCATCGATATTGGCCTTGATGCCTTCGGGGCTTTCGTAACCGTAGGCCAGGCCACCGATGGTGGTGGCCTCGCCGATGCCCTCGACCCCGTCGCTGCAATGCAGGCGCAGGATCACCAGGGTCTGGCGTTGCATCGTGTGCATGGCCAGCTTGTGCGGGCGGATGGTCGGCAGGTCAACGAGGGTCGCCTCCAGCCGGTCGATGGTAGGGCTTGGCATGCCGGGCTCCAGTTCAGTCAGGGTAGGTTTCAGCGCACCGTGGCCGGCACGGCGATAAGCGGGTCGGGCGGCAGTCATCCGAGGTCGCCACCGCCCACCGGCAAGGTCACGCCGGTGATGTACGAAGCCTCATCGGACGCGAGGAAGAGGATCGCGCCGACCTGTTCATCCAGGGTGCCGTAGCGTTTCATCAGGCTGCTGGCGACGGTCTGCTCGACGATCTGCTGGTACCACACCCGCTCCTCACCGCTGTGCTCGGCCTCGTTGCGCGGGATGCGCCGGGTCGGCGCCTCGGTGCCGCCAGGCGCGGTGGCATTGACCCGCACGCCACGCCCGGCAGTCTCGAAGGCAAGGCAAGCGGTAAGCGCGTTGACGCCGCCCTTCGCCGCGCCGTAGGGCACGCGGTTGACCCCGCGGGTGGCGATGGACGAGACGTTGACAATGGCGCCCGAGCCGCGTTCGAGCATGTACGGCAGCGCGGCATGGCAGCACCACAGGGTGGGGAACAGCGAGCGGCGCACCTCGGCCTCGATCTGCTCGACCTGGTAATGCTCGAAGGGCTTGGCCCAGATCGTGCCACCGACGTTGTTGATCAGGATGTCGAGCCGGCCGAAAGCCTCCACGGCGCGGGCCATGGCCTGGGCGCAGTCGGCGTGCCGCTCCAGGTCCGCGGTGAGGGTCAGCATGCCCTCGCCCGCCAGTTCGTGGACCAGCTCGGAGCGGTCCACCGCTACCACCTGCGCGCCTTCGGCCTTGAGCCGCCAGCACACGGCGCGGCCGATACCCTGGGCGGCGCCGGTGACCAAGGCGATTTTGTTGTGGAATCGGGTGTGCATGGGGTTCTCCAGTGTGAGCCTGGTTTTCCAATGATGTCGCCTGGACAGGCAGCGCGGCCTGATGGCGAGGGCTTCGCTCTCGATCGCTGGCAAGCCAGCTCCCACAGGCGTTGCGGCCGCGCTTGCCATAAAAAGAGGCCACCTCACCCGCACGATGCGAGCGGCCCCTTGAAACTTCAGGCGGCCGCGGCGAACTTCTCGTAGTAGAAGTTGGCCGGGGTGACGCCCTGGTCGCGGATGTACTGGCTGACCGCCTCGACCATTGGCGGTGGGCCGCACAGGTACACATCCACGTCGCCGTCGTTGAGGTGGCACGGTTCGATGTGCTGGGTCACGTAGCCCTTGTGCGGGTACTGGCTGTCGGGGTTGGCCACGCAAGCGCTGAAGGTGAAGTTGGCAATGCGCGCGGCCAGTGCCTGCAGCCGCTCCAGCTCGACCAGGTCGAAGTCGTTGGTCACGCCGTACACCAGGTGCAGCGGATGCGCGCTGCCTTGCTCGGCGATCTGCTCCAGCATCGCCGTGAATGGCGCCAGCCCGGTGCCGCCCGCGAGCAGCAACAGAGGACGCTGGATCGGCCGCAAGTAGAAGCTGCCCAGCGGCCCGGCCAGGCTCAGGCTGTCGCCGGTCTTGGCCAGCTGAGTGAGGAAGTTGCTCATCAGCCCGCCCGGCACGTTGCGGATCAGGAAGCTGACTTCGCCATTCTTTTGCAGCGAACTGAACGAATAGGCGCGGCTCTGTTCGCTGCCCGGCACCTTGAGGTTGACGTATTGCCCCGGCAGGAAGGCCAGGCGGTGCAAAGCCTCGCCCTTGAGCGACAGGGCGATGGTGCTGGCCGACAACTGGCGCAAGTCGCTGATGGCCGCATCAAAGCGGGCCTGCCCGGTCTTGCACAATTGCGACGACGCCGGGATGCGCACCACGCAGTCGCTTTCGGCACGCATCTGGCAGGTCAGCACGTAGCCCTGGGCGATTTCATCACCGCTCAAGGCATCCTCGATAAAATTGTCGCCCAGGTCGTAGCGCCCGGACTCTGCTTTGCACTTGCAGGTGCCGCAGGCGCCGTCGCGGCAGTCCAGCGGGATGTTGATACCCTGTCGGTAGGCGGCGTCGGCCACGGTCTCATGGCCGGCGGCCTCGATGAAACGGGTGACCCCGTCCTCGAAATTCAGTGCGATCTGGTAGCTCATGGTGCACCTCGCGGGCGAGCCTGTCCGCAGCGCGCCAAGGGCACACCGGCAGGCTCGGCGCTGGATCAGATGTGGTAGATGTCGATGACCTGACGTACGTAGTCGTTCTTCAAGACCACCTTCTTGGCCTTGACCAGCGGCTGCTCGCCACGCAGGTCAAGGCTGTAGAAGCTGGTGCCGAAGTAGCTGTCGGTGGTCTTGTAGCGAAAGCTCAGGGTGTGCCAGTTGAAACGCACCTGGCAGCTGCCCTCGCCCACCTCGACGATCTCGATGTTGCTGAGGTTGTGGCAGGTGCGGGTGTCTGGCACCGTGGCGCTGGAGCGCTCGGTCTTGATACGGAACACTCGGTCCTCGAGGCCGCCACGGTTGCCGTACCAGATCAGCGAGATCTCGCTCTGCGGATCGCGGGTCAGCGTATCGTCGTCATCCCAGGCAGGCATCCAGAAGGTCGCGTCGGCGGCGTACAGCGCCAGCCACGCGTCCCACTGGGCGTCGTCCAGGTAGCGCGCCTCGCGGTAGAGGAAATCGCGCACGATGTCATGCAGGCTCATTGCACAGCCTCCACGGCGATCAGTCGCTGTTCGTCCTTCAGTGCCTGGATCATGCTGTCCTGCCAATACTTGTGCTGCAGCACGAACAAGCCTTCGTCCTCGGTGCGCACGCCCGACAGCAGCGGTTTCAACGCGATCTCGCCTGCCGCCTCGTCGGCGCCTTCGATCCAGTGCTTCGCCCCTCGGGACATGTCGTTCCAACCCCTTCCGCTGCCGTAGCCGGTCTGGCAGGAACGGAATTCCTCCAGGTCGTCCGGAGTGGCCATGCCACTGACGTTGAAGAAATCCTCGTACTGGCGGATACGCCTGGCCCGGGCGTCGGCACTTTCGCCCTTGGGCGCGATGCAGTAGATGGTGATCTCGGTCTTGTTCACCGAAATCGGTCGGGCCACTCGGATCTGCGAGCTGAACTGGTCCATCAGGTAGACGTTGGGGTACAGGCACAGGTTGCGCGAATGCTCGATCATCCAGTCGGCGCGAGCCTGGCCGAAGTCTGCGGCCAGTTGCTCGCGGCGCTCGTAGGCCGGCCGATCCTCGGGGTTGGCCCAGCGGGTCCAGAGCAGCAAGTGGCCGTGCTCGAAGGAGTAGAAGCCGCCGCCCTGCTTGGCCCAGGCACCGGCGCTCATGGTCTTGATCTCGTCGCCTGCCTCGCGCTGCTTGCGCTGGGTCTGGGTAGCGGCATAGTTCCAGTGCACGGAACTGACGTGATAGCCGTCGGCGCCGTTCTCGGCGGTGAGTTTCCAGTTGCCTTCGTAGATGTAGGAGCTGGCGCCACGCAGCACTTCCAGGCCCTCAGGGGACTGGTCGACGATCATGTCGATGATCTTCGCCGACTCGCCCAGGTGCTCGATCAGCGGCTTGACGTCGGCATTCAGGCTGCCGAACAGGAAGCCCCGGTACGACTCGAAACGGGCGACCCGGGTCAGGTCGTGGGAGCCGTCGCAGTTGAAGCTGTCGGGGTAGCCGGCCTCGCCTGGGTCTTTGACCTTGAGCAGCTTGCCGCTGTTGTTGAAAGTCCAGCCGTGGAACGGGCAGGTGTAGCTGGACCGGTTGCCGCGCTTGTGCCGGCAGAGCATGGCGCCGCGGTGGCTGCAGGCGTTGAGGAAGGCGTTGAGCTCACCGTCCTTGTTACGCGCGATGAAGACCGGCTGGCGCCCCATGGTCAGGGCGAGGAAGTCGTTGTTGGCGGGGATCTGGCTTTCGTGGGCCAGGTAGATCCAGTTGCCCTCGAAGATGTGTTTCATCTCCAGGTCGAACAGGCGCGGGTCGGTGAACATCTCGCGCTTGCAGCGGTAGACGCCTTGCTCCCGGTCATCCTCGAGCAAAGCGTTGAGATAGTCGAATCCCAGGGACATGGCCAGGGCCTCCATTGTTATTGTTCAGGCCGGGTCAGATTAGGTCCGTGGGTGGGGCGCGGATATCCGGATTGTGCAGAGTGATATCCGTTTTATGCAGCGTCGCTGCGAAGTTCACTGCGTGTGTCTGCCGGCTGCCGGATATCAGTACTGGACCGGGGACTTGGCGGCGGAAGATTGAGCAGACGCAGCCGCCACTTGGTCGGGCACCGCTGGCATGGGTCGCAGCCAGTCATATACCCAATAGACGGGAGCAAGAGGCCCGTACTTGATTGCCATCCTGCCGGTTTGCTTGGCTACAGCCCACCGGTTCGACAGGTCGGGTTTTTGAGCAGCTTTACAAAGAGTTTTGCAAAGGTGGTGCCAGGTGGGTTCCCCACGCTGGCTGACAGCGCCGTCACCGACGCGGTGCCGGCACTAGTGTAGTGTTTCACAAATAACCACCATAACTCGCAGCGATTTATTGGTCGTATTTGTAAAACACCACACTAGGAACTCTCCCGCACCATCAGCTCGAAGCCCAAGTCCTGCTGCCCAGTAGCCACCCGCTTGCCGTCGAGCAGCGCCAGCAACGCCTGCGCCGCGCCACGGCCGACTGCCGCGCGCGGGGTACGGATCGAAGTCAGCCGCGGGACCATGTGCGCCGAGGCCGGCAGGTCGTTGAAGCCCACCATCGCCACCCTGCGCGGCACCTCGATGCCTTCGCGCAGGGCCTGCAGCACCGCGCCCTGGGCCAGGTCGTCGTTGCAGAAGAAGATACCATCGACATCCGGCGCCTGGGCCAGCAGGCGGCTGAACAGCGTGCCGCCCAGGCCGATGGACGAGGGTTGCGGGTCGAGCACTTCAAGCTCGGGGGCTTGCAGACCGGCCTCGGCGAGCGCCTGACGGAAGCCTTCGGCGCGCTGCATCACCCGAGGGTCGAGCTGCGCGGCGATGAACCCCAGACGTCGGCGGCCACGCTCGATCAAGTGCCGCGCCGCGGCGCGCCCGGCCGCGTGCTGGGAGAACCCTACCGACAAGGCATCGCCCTCGCCGCCCAGCTCCATCATGTGCACGCACGGTACTTGGCTCGCGGCCAGCATCTGCCGCGAGGCCTCGCTGCGCTCGAAGCCGGTGAGCAACACGCCGCACGGCTGGTAGGCCAGGTAATTGCGGATCAGGTTCTCTTCCTCGGCGACATCGTAGTGATAGTTGCCAATGAGCACCTCCAGGCCACGGGGGCGCATCACCTCGTGAATGGCCTCGAGGGTGTCGATGAACAGCTGGTTGGACAGTGAGGGGATCAACACCACCACCGACTGGCTGCGCGCCGACGCCAAGGCACGGGCGGCCGGGTTGGCGACATAGCCGAGGCTTGCCGCCGCGGCCATGACCTTCTGTGCCAGCTCCGGCGCGACGGTGCTGACGCCACGCAAGGCGCGGGAGGCGGTGATCGGGGAAACCCCGGAAAGCCTGGCGACTTCCGCCAGGGTGGGACGACCGGTAGTACGCGAGCCAGTACGGGACATGAGTATTGTAATTTTACTGCTTGCAGGAATGGGGAACGGTCACTAAGGTAGCGCTGTCTCTGGATGCAGGCAATGCAATCTTGGTAGCAGGCATGCGTTCAGCGTCCATACTGCCAAAGACAAGATCAATAACACCCGGGAGGGTGGCGCATGGTGTTCGGCTCGTCGCGACCGAGACAGCGCTATCTCACCCAGCAGGAGGTACAGATGAACCCTTCCCTGTCCGCGATCGTGGTCATGGGCGTGGCCGGCTGCGGTAAAAGCAGCGTCGGTGCTGCCATTGCCACCCGCAGCGGCGGCCGCCTGATCGAAGGCGATGCCTTCCACCCCGCCGCCAACATCGCCAAGATGAGCGCCGGCATTCCCCTGAACGACGACGACCGTGCCGGCTGGCTGGTGCGCCTGGGCGAGGAGCTGCAGGCCACCCTCGCCGCCGGTGAACGCCCGATCCTCACTTGCTCGGCCCTCAAGCGCCGCTATCGGGACACCCTGCGCCTGGCCGTGCCCGAGTTGTGCTTCGTGTTCCTCGAGCTGACCCCGCAGGAAGCCGAGAAACGCGTACTCGCGCGCCCCGGTCACTTCATGCCGGCCAGCCTGATCGACAGCCAGTTCGCAGCGCTCGAGCCGCCGCACGCAGAGCCCCTGACCCTGGCCCTGGACGCCACCCGCCCGCTGCCCACGCTGGCCGAGGACGTGCATCAGTGGCTAAAGCCTTGCGGTGAGCAGGCGTTGGCGCGGACTGCCTGACCCGGCGGTTTTTCCGGCTCACCAAAGACAGCGCTGTCTCCAGGCCTCTCAAGGCTGATTACCGCAAGACACGCGATACCAAAACAACAACGAAAAGACCGAGGTTCACGAACCATGTTCGGACTGGCTACCGATACCTTCCTGCTACTCGACGCGCTGGTCACCATCGTCGGGCTCATCCTGCTGATCACCCATTTCAAGGTCCACCCCTTCGTCGCCCTCACCATAGCCGCGGGCTTTCTCGGCCTGACCTCCGGCATGCCGGTGGCCAAGGTGATGAAGTCGTTCCAGGACGGCTTCGGCGGCGTGCTCGGCTTCGTCGGCATCGTCCTGGCCCTGGGCACCATGCTCGGCAAGCTGATGGCCGACTCCGGCGGCGCGGACCAGATCGCCCAGACCCTGATCCGCGCCTTCGGCAAGCAGAAGGTGCACTGGGCGATGATGTTCGCCGCCTTCCTGGTGGGCATCCCGCTGTTCTTCGAGATCGGCTTCGTGCTGCTGATCCCGCTGGTGTTCATCGTCGCCCGCCGCTCCGGCGTATCGCTGGTGAAGATCGGCATCCCGCTGCTGGCGGGCCTTTCGGTGGTGCACGGCCTGGTACCGCCGCACCCGGGCCCGCTGCTGGCGATCGGCATTTTCCACGCCGACATCGGCAAGACCATCTTCTATGGCCTGCTGGTGGCCCTGCCTACGGCGGTGATTGCCGGCCCCCTGTTCGGTAATTTCATTTCGCGCTACATCCCGGGCAACCCGTCCCAGGA
The DNA here is from genome assembly GCF_050586565.1 of Pseudomonas sp. WC1. Lineage (NCBI taxonomy): Bacteria > Pseudomonadati > Pseudomonadota > Gammaproteobacteria > Pseudomonadales > Pseudomonadaceae > Pseudomonas > Pseudomonas sp. WC1. Next base: position 80,284 of record NZ_JBOBDQ010000005.1, on the reverse strand, counting down.
GCTGATGGACCAGATCGCCCGCGAGTCGAACCAGCAGAACCTGCCCAGCTTCAGCGTGACCCTGATCACCGTGCTGCTGCCGGTGGTGCTGATGCTGCTCAAGACCTTCGCCGACGTGGTGCTGCCGGCCGAGCACATCGTGCGTCAGTGGATGGACCTGATCGGCCACCCGATCACCGCCCTGCTCGCCGCACTGCTGCTGGCCTTCTACACCTTCGGTTCGGCCCGTGGCTTCAACCGCCAGCAGATCATGAAGATGCTCGACCAGAGCCTGGCCCCCACCGCCGCCATCGTGCTGATCGTCGGCGCTGGCGGTGGCTTCAAGCAGATGCTGGTCGACACCGGCGTGGGCAACGTGATCGGGCAGATGGCGGTGCAGGCCGAGATTTCGCCGATCATGCTGGCCTGGCTGGTGGCAGCGGTGATCCGCATCGCCACCGGCTCCGCCACGGTGGCCACCATCACCGGCGCCGGCATCGTCGCCCCGGTGATCGACCTGGTGCCGGGCGTCAACCGCGAACTGCTGGTGCTGGCCACCGGCGCCGGCTCGCTGATCCTGTCCCACGTCAACGACGCCGGCTTCTGGCTGGTCAAGCAGTACTTCAACATGACCGTGGCCGAGACGTTCAAGACCTGGAGCATGATGGAAACCATCCTCTCGGTGGTCGGCATCATCTTCATCATGCTGCTGTCGATGGTGGTGTGACCGTTGGTCGCCGTGATGGCACCTTGCTGATGGGGCCATGGCCCATATGAGAACGAGGCCCTGCGCAGGCGGGGCCGACTTCTTGTCATCGCAAAGGAGCTTGCCCGCATGAACCGTTCCTTCCTGCTTGCCGCCCTGCTCGCCTCGCCCCTGGCCTTCGCCGCCGGTACCGGCGCCACCTACCCTGACGACCCGCACAACCCGGCGCCCAAGCCCGGCGTGGACAGCACCCTCAACCCGATCGAAAAGCCCATGCCACGGGATACCGACCCGCGGATCAAAGGCAATGACCCGGACAGCCCGCCAGCCGAGCAGAACGATGATCGTGATCTGCCGGGGATGGGGGACAGCGGCTCGGAGGGGATGGGGCGTGACGGGGGAAGCTCAGGGAGCAGCAAGCCCTGAGCCCTGCCACCTGACATTTTTACCAGTTGTACAGCACCCAGTGGCGCACCAGTATTACCAGGGAATACTGATCGGGGTCGACCATGGACAAATCAAACCGGGGCCGTTCAGAAGCCCCGGGAATACTGGCTGTCGACCGGCAGGCCACTGTATTGAGGAGAAGCCATGTATCACAGCCCTCCACATTCACCTATTGCCCTTACGGCTACCTACCAGAACGTAACGACTCAACGTTGTTGAGGTTCAACGGACAGCCTCTGGAACTGCCCATCCCCCTCTATCTTCTGGGCAATGGCTATCGCGCCTTCAATAGCGTCTTGATGCGCTTCCACTCCGCCGATAGTAAAAGCCCGTTCGGTGATGGAGGCATCAACGCCTATACCTACTGCGCGGGTGACCCGGTCAACAATACTGACCCTTCCGGGCATATTGTGGAGAAAGTCCTTAATGCTTTTGCTGGAAGGGTTGTGTTCGAAGGGCCATATCAGGTTCTGTTCAAAGGTAATGACCAGATTGCGCCAACCGTGTTCCATAAAGAGGTACTAGGTAGTGGGATGGCAGGCTTCGTTACACACTCCACACCGAGCGGCTCGCGGTTGACCAATGAGTTCGGTCATCTCAGGGCAGCGGAAAAAGTGGCAAGGAAAGAGATTGCCCCTCGACTGATGGGGATTAAAGCCTACCGCAAAGACCCAAACAAACCCCTTGTCCTACTCGCATGCTATGCAGGGTCCACGGGCGCCGCACAAATTGTCGCCGATACATTGCACAGACCAGTTATCGCATACATGAGAAAGCTCAAAGCCCCCAAGGCCCCCCTAATTAACCGGCTTTCGGAAGATGGTAAACCAATGCCTCTACATGAGTATGATCCTGAGGATAACGACAAACTGACTACAGCCGTACCTCAAATGTTTTATCCTCTGGCTCAAGTCCGTAGCGCCTCGTAGGTACTGGGGCGCCCCGTTTTCGTCTTTAACATCAGCTCTTTCAAGGTGTTGATATTTGACGTCCGACTTGGGCCTGCCGGGGCCGCTGTGCGGCCCTTTCGCGGCACAAGGTGCTCCTACAGGGATCGCGCTGGGCTGGTCACCACTGGCGCTTGTCCGGCCGGGTCAGGCCGAGTTTCTCGATCTTGTAGCGCAGCATGTCCCGCGACAGTCCCAGCAGCCGCGCCGACTTGGTGACGTTCCAGTCAGTGCGATCAAGGGTGCGGCAGACCATGTCGCGTTCCATATCCGGCAGGCTGGCGGTACCGGGGAGCTCGTGGCGCGGCGCTTCGAACGCCAGCACCTGCGCAGGTTGCGCCTGTGGCTCGTCGACCAGGGTCAGGCACAGGTTCAACTGATGGGCGCCGATCACTTCGCTCGGTGCCAGTAGCACCGTCTGCTCGAGCATGTTTCGCAGTTCCCGCACATTGCCCGGCCAACCGTAGCCCAGCATCAGCGCCTCGGCCTCGGCCGAGAAGCGCAGGTTGGGCTTGCCGTAGCGCCGCCCGTGGTGGGCCAGGAAATGCCGCGCCAGGCGCAGGATATCCTGCCCGCGCGCGTACAAACGCGGCACCTTGAGGGCGATGATGCGCAGGCGGAAGAACAGGTCGCGGCGGAACTTGCCCTGCTGGACCATTTGCTCGAGGTTGCAGTTGGTGGCGCTGATCACCCGCAGGTCAACCTTGCGCTCCTTGACCGCGCCGATCCGGCGGATGGTGCGGTCCTCCAGCAGTTTGAGCAGCTTGGCCTGCAGCACCAGGTCCATCTCGCCGATCTCGTCGAGGAACAGGGTGCCGCCGTCAGCCGCCTCGACCAGGCCCACGCGACGCTCCTTGGCATCGGTGAACGCGCCTTTTTCGTGGCCGAACAGTTCGGCCTCCAGCAGGTTGGCGGGAATCGAGGCGCAGTTGAACTCGATGAACGGCCCCTTGGCCCGGCTGCCGTCGAAATGCAGGGCGCGCGCCACCAGCTCCTTGCCGGTACCGGTCTCGCCCTCGACCAACACCGGCGGCAGGTCGCCGCTGGCCATGCGCCGTTCGGCATCGAGCAGCTGCTGCAAGGTGTGCTTGAGCTCTAGCATGGCCGGCGACTCGCCGATCAATGCCTGCAAACCGGACTTCTGCGCCTCGCGTTCCTGGTAGAACGACAGCGTGCGCTCCATGCGTTCGGCGGCCAGGGCCTTGTCCAGCATCAGCTTGAGCTCGGCCAGCACTACCGGCTTGGTGAGGTAGTGGAACGCGCCCTCCTTCATGGCCAGCACGGCGTCTTCGACGTTGCCGTAGCCGGTCATCATGATCACTTTGAGCTCCGGCGCCTGGGCTACCAGCGAGCGCAACAGGTCGTGGCCGCTCATGCCGGGCAGCGAATTGTCGGTCAGCACGGCGTCAGGCCGGGCACGCTTGATCTGCTCCAGCGCCAGTTCCGCGCTGTGGCACACCGTGACCTCGAACCCTTTGAGGTTCAGGTAGGTGCGAATGTTGTCGGCAAGGATTTCATCATCCTCGACCACCAGGATGCTGTGCTCCATGGTCCCCTCCCGCTGCAATATTGAAAGTCAGGCTGACGCGGGTTCCTTCCTCTTCGCGGCTGGTCAGTTCGACCGCGCCGCCAAAGCGTTCCATGATCCTTTTGACCAGGGCCAGGCCAACACCCAGGCCGCCTTGTTTGGTGGTGAAGAACGGCTTGAACACCATGCGCCGCTGCTGCTCGCTCATGCCCTTCCCGGTATCGCTGAGCTGCAGTTGCGCCTGCTGCCCCTCCAGCTGGCGCACCTCGGCGCGCAGCTCGCCGCCTTGGGGCATGGCCTCCAGGGCGTTGGCAAACAGGCTGTTGAGGATCTGCGTCAGTTGCAACGGTTGGCTGGCCACCCATTGCGTCGCTGGCCCGACGAAGGCGAAGCGCACGTTGTTGCGCTCGATCTGAGGAGCGAAGGCCTGCCGCGCATCCTCGATGGCCGCCACCAGGTCGACCGACTCGGCTTCGTCGCTGGTCGGGCGCAGCGACACCAGCAGGTCGCGGACCCAGCGCGACATGCGATCGACCTGGGTGATGATGTCACCGATGTTCTTCTGCGCCGCCGGGCTGGCGATGTCCTGGGCCAGTTCTGCGCTGGAGCGGATATTGGCCAATGGGTTGCGCAAACTGTGAGCCACCGCCGAGGACATCTCGCCCAGGGCCACATAGGTCTCGCTGGCCACCAGGCGGTCTTGCTGGTGATGCAGCAGGCTGGCGGCGCGGCGCACGATCCAGAACAGGCCGAAGTAGATCAACGCCCCTCCGACCAAGGTGGAAGCCCAGATCAGCACATAACCGCGATGGATGCGCCGCACCAGGTCATGCGGCTCCTTGTAGATCTCGACCATCGCCAGCACCTGCTCGCCCTGGCTGTCGAACAGCGGGATGTAGTTCTCGATGAACAGGTGCCGGGGCTCGCGCTGGAACTTCTGCTCTTCGCGGTCCTCGTCGGCCTTGTGATAGCTGGCCGACACCGACTTGCGCGAGCGGAAGGCGCGTTCCAGATCGTCATCTTCATCGATGCGCTTGCCGATCAGGTGCGGGTTGGTCGACCACACCACCGTGCGGTCGCGGGCATAGACGTTGGCCAGCAAGGTGTCGGGCAGGTGCTCGACGTGGTCGAGGAACTCCACCCGGGTCGACTCGGCCAACTGCGGAGTGAACTGCAGGTGCTGCTGGTCGAGGCGCGGATCGAGCAACTCGCCCATGGTGATGCCCGGCGGCAGCTGCGAGTGCCGCACCTCGGCCTGGGCCATGGCCTGGATGAACTGGGCGGTGAGCATGGCGTCGCGCTCGACGCTGTCGCGCACCACGAAACGTGTCGACACATAGCCCAATCCACCGGCGACCGAGGCGATGATCAGCAGGCTGACCAGCGAGAACCAGCGCAGCAGGTTGAACTCGTACAGCGGCGTTGCCAACCCGCTGGCGGGAGGCGCGGCCTTGTCGGGGGCACCGTTTTCGAGCGTCTGCATCGCGTCGTTCCCACCTGAACGCCGATGAGGTTCACCGGCATGCTGCTCTGCTACCGGTGGTAGCAAAGTGATTCCATCGAACCTTTGCTGAAGGTGTCAGCGCAGGCTTGCGAGAGGTCTAGCAAAAAGCCAGCCAGCAACTTGAATTTATGATTTTTCTTTATAAATCATTATGTTGAAGATCATTATTAATCTTGCTTGTTGGATAATTCCCCACTTTTGGGTAACGGTCACCCATTTTTGATAATTTTCTTATAAATCAGTGTATTGGACTCAATATCTATAGCTTAAGGTTAAGTTGATGCCACCCGAAAATTCAGCAGTACCCGGGTCCCTGCCCCCTCACGACTGCTCAACCGCACCGAGCCGCCGAAGCGCTCCATGATCCTTTTCACCAGCATCAGCCCCACGCCCACGCCGCCTTGCTTGGTAGTGAAGAATGGCCGGAAGGCCATGCGCTGCTGTTGCTCGTTCATGCCCTTGCCGGTATCCGAGAGCCGCAGGCTCAGATTACGCCGATCATTGCGCACCACTTCAACACGCAGCTCGCCACCGGCCTCCATCGACTCCAGGGCGTTGGCGATCAGGCTGCTGAAGATTTGCCCGAGCAGCGCCGGCTGGCCCAGCACCTGCACGCTTGGCAGCTCAGGCAGCAGCAACCGCACGCCGCCGCGCTCCAGCGCGTGGGCAAACGCCTGCAAGCTGTCGCGCAGGCTCTGGGCTACATCCACCGCCACGGCTTCATCGCCAAGCGGGCGCAGCGATTGCAGCAGCTCACGCACCCATTGCGACATGCGGTCGACCTGGCTGATGATGTCGCTGATGTTCTTCTGCGCCGGGCCATCGTCGAAGGCCTGGGCCAGCTCGGCGCTGGAGCGGATGCTGGCCAGCGGGTTGCGCAGGCTGTGGGCCACCGCCGACGACACCTCGCCCAGGGCCACGAAGGTTTCGTTGCCGATCAGCCGCTTCTGCTGCACCGCCACCAGCCGGGCGGCGCGGCGCATGATGCCGTACAGACCGACATACACCAGGCCGGCACCCGCGGCGATGGCCAGCCATATCAGCAGCAGGCCGTGCTCGATACGCACGATCAGATCATGGGGTTCCTTGTAGATCTCGACCATCGCCATGACGTTTTCGCCGTCGGCGTCGAACAAGGGGATGTAGTTCTCGATGAATAGCTGCTCGGGCGGGGTGACGAACTTCTGCTCGCTGCGCGCCTGCTCGAAGTTGTGGTAGCTGGCCGACACCCGCATCTTGTACTCGAATGCCCGGTCGAGGTCGTCGTCCGACTCGATCAGCTTGCCGATCAGCGCCGGGTTGCTCGACCAGATCACCGTGCGATCAGGGGCATAGATGTTGGCCAGGAGCATGTCCGGCAGGTGCGCGATATGGTCGAGGAACTCGCCACGGGCCCGGCGCCGGGCCTCAGGGTCGACATCGGGCAAGGCATGGTCGGTGCGCGGATCTAGCAGCTCACCCATGGTCCGCACGTTGGGAATCGAGACATGGCGCACTTCGGCGTCGGCGATGGAGGTGATGAACTGGGCGGTGAGCAAGGCATCGCGCTCGACGCTCTCGTCAATGATGAAGCGGCTTGAGATCAGGCCCAGGCCAACCCCCACCGACAGGATGATCGCCAGGCTGACCCAGGCGTACCAGCGCAGCAGGTCGAACGGCTTGCGCGCCTGGCCGATTTCGGCGGGCAGCAATGTGTCGGGACGGGGGGCGAGGTCCATGGCGGGCTCCGCGGCTGGGCACCTCTACAGGTTATAGCCCAGAGTTGGGGAAAGCATGGGTGAGGTGAGGCTATTGATCACGGAGAACACCTTGCCGCTCAAAGCGGCGCATCCCCAGCCAGCCCGCGCAGCAGGCGATAGTCGCGCAACACATTCGGCACGTAGCGCAGGGTCTCGGCGAACGGCGGCACCACCCGTCCACGGCTGAGAACCGCCTCAGGCCCCGCGTTGTAGGCCGCCACGGCCAACGTGATGTCGTTGTCGAACAGCGTGAGCATGCGCTTGAGGTAGCGCGCCCCTCCCTGCACGTTGGCCTGTGGATCGAGTACATCCTTGACGCCCATCTCCTTCGCCGTGTCCGGCATCAGTTGCATCAGCCCCGCCGCGCCCTTGGCCGAGCGAGCCTTGGGGTTGTAGCCGGACTCGGCCTTGATCAGCGCGTGCAGCAACGCCGGGGGCACACCGTGGGCCAACGCCGCGGCCGCCACCAGGTCTGCATAGGGCCGCCCGGTGATCAGTTGCGCATTGACTGGCCCGCCCGCTGTCGCACGTTCGCTGATGACCCGGTCGTAATGCCGGCCAGGCCGGTGCACATTGGACAGCACGAAGCCGCCCTTGCCGTCGCTGGAGACATAGATGTCGGCTTGGGCGCCGAACGCCATCAGCCCCGCCGCCAATCCCAGGATCAGTCCTCGCATGTCGTTCGCCTCCCGCCGCAAATAACCCAAGCGTGGCCCCCGATGTGGGGGAGATGCCCCGTTAACCCGGGCTTTTCGACTGCGACGCAAGCCGCGTGCCGCCCGCCGCAGCCCATGGCGCAAGGGCCCGGCGCAGACGTGCACGGCTGTTGCATATCAGGGATAAATGCAACGGAGGGTTTCACCATGCAACGCAGCATCCGTCCCCAACGCGGCTTCACCCTGCTCGAACTGTTGGTGGTGCTGGTGGTGCTGGGCCTGTTGGCCGGCATCGTCGCGCCCAAGTACTTCAGCCAACTGGGACGCTCCGAGGCCAAGGTGGCCCGGGCACAGATAGAGGGGTTGGGCAAGGCCCTGGACCTCTACCGCCTGGAGGTCGGCCACTACCCCAGCAGCGAGCAGGGCCTGCAAGCCCTGGTGGTCGCGCCTGGTGGCGAAGCGCGCTGGTCGGGCCCCTACCTGCAGAAGACCGTGCCACAGGACCCTTGGGGCCGCCCCTACATCTACAAACAGCCCGGCGAGAACGGCGGCGAGTACGACCTGCTGTCGATGGGCAAGGACGGCCAACCCGGTGGTGACGGTGAAAACGCCGAGATCACCAGTTGGCAATGAGGAGCCCGGCCATGCGCTATCAGCTCAAGGCCCTGGGAAGCCAGGGCGTGGTGCAATTGCAGGTGGAGGCCGAGGACAGCGACCAGGCCCGGCGCCAGGCCGAGGACCAGGGGCTGCGCGTGCTCAGCGTGCGCAGCCAGGGCCTGGCCCTGCGACGGCGCACGACGGCGTTCGACCTGATGCTGTTCAGCCAGGAGCTGGCCACCTTGCTCGGTGCCGGCCTGCCGTTGATCGATGCCCTCGAGAGCCTGGCCGAGAAAGCCCCGGGCGGCGCCACGCGCAAGACCTTGGAGCAACTGGTGCGCCAGCTCTACGAGGGGCGCTCGCTGTCCCAGGCCTTGGCCCTGCAGCCGCGGGTATTCCCGACCCTGTACGTGGCCTTGGTGCAGTCCAGCGAACGCACCGGCGCCCTGGGCGACGCCCTCACCCGCTACATCGGCTATCGCCAGCGGCTGGATCTGGTCCGCCAGAAGCTGGTCGGTGCCTCGGTCTACCCGCTGCTGTTATTGCTGGTGGGCGGTGGCGTGGTGCTGTTCCTGCTGGGGTACGTGGTGCCACGCTTCAGCCTGGTGTTCGAGGGGATGGGCACCGAACTGCCGTGGCTGTCGCGGGTGCTGATGCAGATTGGCCTGTTCCTGCATGCCCAGCAACTGCCCCTGGGACTGGGCATGCTTGCCGGCGTCGGCGCCCTGGTCGCCCTGCGCCGCCACCCGGCCGTGCGCCGTGGCGCCGGCCGCTTGTTGCGCCGACTGCCCGCGCTGCACCAACGCCTGATGATGTACGAGCTGGCGCGCTTCTACCGTTCGCTGGGGATTCTGCTGCAAGGCGGCATCCCCATCCTCACAGCGCTAGGCATGGCCCGCGGCCTGCTGGGCAGCACCGCGGCCGAGGGCCTGGAGCAGGCCAGTCAACGGGTCGCCGAGGGCCTGCCGTTATCCGATGCGCTGCAGGCCGGCCAACTGGTGACCCCCGTCTCGCTGCGCCTGCTGCGTGCCGGCGAACAGTCGGGCAACCTGGGCGAGATGCTCGAGCGATGCGCGGATTTTCACGACCAGGAAATAGGGCGCTGGGTGGAGTGGTTCGTGAAGCTGTTCGAGCCATTGTTGATGACCTTTATCGGCCTGCTGATCGGGCTGATCGTGATCCTGATGTACATGCCGATCTTCGAGCTGGCATCGAGCATTCATTGAGCAGCCAAGGGTCTGCGGGGGCGGTTCCCACGATTGCCGCGAATCAGTAGTCGAACCGCTCCACAGCCCGCCGCCGCTCGTTGTCATCGCGCCGGTCATAAGCGGCCGTGGTCTGGATATTGGCGTGGTGCGCCAGCTTCTGCGCGATCGACAGGTCGTGCTCCTCGATCACCCGGGTGATGAATGCACGGCGAAAATCATGCGGCATGATCTTCGCCCCCACCTGTGCCCCGCGCTGGCGGGCGATGTAGTAGATCGCGTGCTTGGTGATGCGCGCGCGGGTGATGTGGCTGCCACGGCGGATGCGATTGAACAGGAAGCTGTCGTCGCGCTCGCCGGCCGGCAGGTGCTGGCGGCGCAGGTCGAGCCAGGCCTGCAGCTTGTCGAAGGCCCAGGCCGGGGCGTACTTGACCAGCTGACGGTTGCCCTTGGCCAGCACTTGCACGCTGCGCTCCTGGAAATCCACCTGGTCAAGGTTCACATCGACCGATTCCGATTTGCGCATCCCGGTGCCGTAGAGCAACGCCAGGATGGCCGCGTCACGCACACCCTGAGGACGCGGGTCGGCGGCGCACACGTCCATCAGCTCGCGGATCAGGCTGCGCCGCAGATTGCGCCCCGGCGGCAGGCGGCTACCGCCCGCTGGCTTGACCTCGCGGATCATCAATAACTGTTCGTGCTCGATCAAACCCTGGCGCCAGGCCTCGTTCATCACTCCACGCACGGCATTGACGTACAACGACGACGTGTTGGGCGCATAACCATCGGCGCGCAGCGCCGCGACCAGGGCGATCACATGGCCGGGTTCCAGGCGGTGCCAGGGCACCTCGGCGATATCGCAGTCGGCAAACCCCAGGCGGTCGGCGGCGTCCTGCAGGATGTAGCGCATGGTCAGCTGGCTGGACGGGGCCAACCGGGCGAGGTACTGCAGCAGCGGATTGCGCAGGAGGTCGGTCACAACGGGGATCCTGTAGCAAGCCGCCCTGGCGATCGAGGCAAGGCGGCGCAAAGCGAGTCATTTCAACAATGACAAAGGTCAAAATGACAACATATAAATGGAGTCATAATGACTGCAAAAGTGCCATCACCTTGATATTCAAGGCTTTTGAACGCTGGCATGGTTCGTGATGGTACCCCATTCAACCGTTTCGATCGAACCAAGGTCCTCGCCATGCTCGTCCAGCCGATCACCGCCCGCCCCCGTCAGGCCCTCTGGGCCCTGGGTTTTCGACCCTTCTTCCTCGGCGGCAGCCTGTTCGCCCTGGTTGCCCTGCTGCTGTGGGCCGGCGTGCTGGTCGGCGCTTACGCGCTCGAGCCGGCCGACGGAATGCTCGCCTGGCACCGCCACGAAATGCTGTTTGGCTTCGCTGTGGCCATCGTTGCCGGCTTCCTGCTCACGGCGGTGCAGAACTGGAGTGGCATCCCGGGTCTCAGTGGCCGACCACTGCAGGGGCTGTTCCTGCTCTGGCTGCTGGGCCGGGCAAGTTGGTTCCTGCCCTTGCCCGCCTGGCTCCTGGTGCTGATGGAGGGCGCGTTCCTGCCCTTGGTGGCGCTGGCCCTGGCACGGCCGATCATCCAGCGTCGGCTGCGCAACAACTACCCCATCATCGGCCTGGTATTGCTCCTCGCGGCTTGCCAGTGGCTGACCCTTGTAGGCTGGCTGCGCGACGACCCGCTGTGGCAACGGCGAGGCGTGCTGGCCGGGCTGTGGCTGGTGGCGGCGATGATGAGCGTGATCGGCGGCCGGGTCATCCCGTTCTTCACCCGCCGCGGCCTGGGCAACATGAGCCCGGCACCGGCCCGGCCCTGGCTGGACCGCGCCTGCCTGCTGGGCAGCGTGGCGCTGCCGCTGACTTATGTGTTCGGGCTCAACGATGCATCACACCCCCTGATGGCCGTGCTGTTCGCCGCCCTGGCCGTGCTGCATGGTATACGCCTGGTGCTGTGGCACGACCGTGGTCTGTGGCATGTGCCGTTGCTGTGGTCGCTGCACCTGGCCTATGCCTGGCTGATTCCCGCCTGCCTGGGGTTGGCGCTGTGGCATGCCGGGGTGCCGATCAACCCTAGCCTGGCCGCCCATGCGCTGACGGTCGGCGCCATGACCGGGCTGATCGTGGCGATGATGGCGCGGGTCAGCCTGGGGCATACCGGGCGCCCTCTTCAGGTACCCCACAGCATGAGTTGGGCATTCGCGCTGATCCAGCTGGCGGCACTGGCCCGCGTGATCGTGGCGCCGTTCACGCCGCTGGGGCTGGGGTTGTCGGTATTGTTCGGCAGCGCGGCGCTGCTGCTGTTCCTCTGGCACTACCTGCCGATCCTCTTGCGTGCGCGGGTGGACGGCATGCCGGGCTAGCGGGCTTGCCCCGCGACAGGGCCGCATCTGGTCTACAGTTGAAGCCACGTTCAACCGCCAAGGGACCGCATGGCCTTCCACCACCTCACCCGCACTCACCCACGCCTGAGTATCGCCACCCTGGCCGGCCTGCTCGGCGGCTGGCTGATCCCCGCCGGCGATACCGTGCAGCATATCCTCGTCGGCTGGAACATCGGCGTCTGGCTTTACCTGGCCATGGTCCTGTGGCTGAGCCTGCGGGCCAATGCCGAGCGGGTGCGCAAGGTCGCTCGCATCGAAGATGAAAACGCCGGCCTGGTGCTGATCACCGTGTGCGTCTCGGCCATCGCCAGCCTGGCGGCGGTCACCCTGCAACTGGTGTCCAGCCGCGGCCTGGAAGGCAGTGCCCTGGCCTTGCACTACCTGTACACCGGGCTGACGGTGGCTGGTTCCTGGTTGTTGATCGGCTGCATCTTCAGCCTGCACTATGCCCGGCTGTTCTACACCGGTGACCGCCATGAGCCCCCGCTGCGCTTTGCCGATGGCGAGCGCAACCCGGACTACTGGGACTTTCACTACTTCTCGTTCACCATCAATGTCGCCGTGCAGACCTCCGACATCGGCGTCGGCGGACGGGCCATGCGTCGGGTGGTGCTGGCCCATTCACTGGTAGGCTTCGTGTTCAATACGGCGATCCTGGGCTTCACCATCAATATCGCGGCCGGGTTGCTCGGCCAGGGCGCGTGAGGCACAGTTGCGGATGCGCTGGCATACCTGTGCCAGCACCTGCGCCTCGAGCACCAATCCCAGCCGCACATGCCCCGCTGCGCTGGGCCCGAAACCATCACCCGGCAACAGCGCCACACCCTCTTCGTTCAACAGACGCTGGGCGAATGCCTGGGCGCTGAGCCCGGTGCCACGGACATCGAGCATCACGAACATGCCCCCGGCTGGCTGATGCGCATGGATGCCGGGGCAGTCCTCAAGCGAGGCACACACCCGGTCGCGCCGCGCCCGGTACACCTCTCGCATCCGCCGTACCTCATCTCCAACCTGATCCAGAGCCACGCAGGCCGCCTGCATGACGAACTCCGGCAGGCCGAACAGCATGCTCATCACCAGGTTGCCGAGGTGCCGGGCGAACTGCGGCGGCCCGATCACCCAGCCGACGCGCCAGCCACTCATGGCGTGGGACTTGGACAGGCTGCCGATCGACACGCAGCGCTCGGCCATGCCCGGCAGGCCCAGCGGATTCGGTGCCTCGCCGTCGTACAGCAGTGACTGGTAGACATCGTCGCAGATCAGCCACAGGTCGTGTTCCTCGCACAACCGCGCCAGGCACTTCAGATCGGCCAGGCCGATTGCCGCCCCCGTGGGGTTGTGCGGGCTGTTGAGCAGAAGCCCGCGAGTACGCGGCGTGATCGCCCGGGCCACGGCCGCTGGGTCCAGGCGGAACCCCTGCTCCGGCCGCACCGGCACCTGCACGGCGCGCGCGGCGCAGGCACCGAATACCGTGTGATAGGTGACGTACATGGGCTCGGCGACGATCACCTCGTCATCGGCCTCGAACAGGCACTGGAAGGTCGCGAACAGCCCGCACTGAGCCCCGGCGGTCACCACCACCCGCTCGGCGTCAATAGTCTGCTGGCTGTGGCGCGCCACCGCCTGGCGCAGGGCGAGGCTGCCGCGCACATCGCTATAATGGGTTTCGCCCCGACGCAGGCTGGCAATGGCGGCCTCGACCACCGGGGCTGGCGTGTCGAAGTCTGGATCGCCCACCGACAGCAGGAAGATCTCGCGCCCCTGGCGGCGCTGCTCAAGGGCCTGGTAGTGAATATCCCAGGCCGCGGCTGCGTGACCGGCGATGCGTTGGGTGAGCGTGGAATACCGCATGACTGTCTCCCTGTCTGCCGGCCGGCACCGCTGGTCCGAAAAGCGCTGACGGTAAACATAGCAGAGCGCTGCTGGCTGCCAGGCGCAGGCCCACGAGGAAAACGTTTGCCTGGCCCTACGCGCCCACCGTTCATCGTGACAGGACTGTGACCGCCGTCATGCATTAGTACATCTGCCATATTTTCCAGCGAATACTGCCATGGCAGGTGCTAAGGTTAGAGTCCTGACGGCCAGGACGGCCTAGGCTGTTACCGCTTTGCAATCACCACGTTCACGAACAAGGAGGCTGGCATGAACAAGATGACGTTCCCCAACGCCTGCCAGGTGATGCGTTGGCATTTTCATCCGTTGGGTTTCGAAGCCAGCATGGATGCCCCGCGCAGCATGGTCGCCCGGCTGTTCGACCGTGCCACCGGCGAAACCCTGCTGGCCATTGCCGGCATCCCCTGCGCAACCATCATGCACGCCGCCGATGTCGAGCGCATCATCGAGGCCGTGGAGGCCGAGATGGAAACCTTCGACCTGCTTGCCAGCCCTTTGCGCAGCGTGGTCTAGCCTACCTGGGCCTGGCGTGCCTTGAGCGCCTGGAGCCCTGCCATGAACTGCTCCGGCGGCACCGGCTGGCCGAGCAGATAACCCTGCAGCGAATCGCAACCCAGGCGGGTGAGGAAGTCCTGCTGGCGGTCGGTTTCCACGCCTTCGGCGACAATGCGCAGACCCAGTGCCTGGCCCAGGGCGACGATGGCCGAGACGATCGCCGCATCATCGCTGTCCTGCTCCAGGTCCCGCACAAAGCCACGGTCGATCTTCAGTTCGTTGGCCGGCAGGCGCTTGAGGTACATCAGGCTTGAGTAGCCGGTGCCGAAATCATCAATGGACAGGTCCACGCCCATGTCCGACAGGCGCTGCAGTACGTGCAGGCTGGCGTCGGCGTCGCGCATGGCGGTGGTCTCGGTGATTTCCAGGGTCAGGCGATTGGCTGGCAGGTCATTTACATCCAGCGCCCTTGCCACACTGTCGACCAGCCCGGCGTGGCAGAACTGAATGGCCGACAGGTTGACCGCGATCCGCCACCCTTCATTACCTTGATCCAGCCACTGGCGCATCTGCCGGCAGGCTTCACCCAGCACCCACTCGCCGATCGGGATGATCAGCCCGGTCTTTTCCGCCAGGCCGATGAAACGGTCCGGCAGCATCAACCCATGTTGCGGGTGCTCCCAGCGCAGCAAGGCCTCGGCACCGATGGGCAGACGCTGCACGGCGTCGAACTTGGGCTGGTAGTGCAGGCGGAACTGGCCGTGCTCCAGGGCCGTGCGCAGGTCCTGCAGCAGTTGCAGCTGCTGGCGCGCGTTACTGTTCATGGACGCATCGAAGAAGCTGTAGCCGTTCTTGCCGGCGCTCTTGGCGTGGTACATGGCGGCGTCGGCGTTGCGCAGCAGTTCGTGCTGGTCCAGGCCATTGCCGGGATACAGCACGATGCCCAAGCTCGCCGACAGCTGCAGGTCGTGTTCGGCCACACGGAACGGCCTGGCCATCAGGTTGACCTGCTTGGCCGCGACATTCATGGCGTCGTCCGGCTCGTCCAGCTCCACCAGCAGCACGAATTCGTCGCCGCCGATGCGCGCCAGGGTGTCCTGGCTGTGCAGGTGGCCGCGCAAACGCGCCGCCACTGCCTTGAGCAGCAGGTCGCCAACATGGTGGCCGAAGGCATCGTTGACGGGCTTGAAGCCGTCGAGGTCGATAAACATCAGCGCGAAGCAGCCGCCCTGCTCCGCCACGCGGCCGACGGCCTGGTCGATACGGTCGGCCAGCAGCGTGCGGTTGGGCAGCCCGGTCAGGGTGTCATGCAGGGCCAGCTGGGTCAGTTCCTGGTTGGCCAGGGTCAGCGAGCGCGCCAATTCCGCCGTGCGCGCCTCCAGCCGAGCGTCAAGCACCGAAGTCAGCAAGGCCACCGCCAGCACTGCCAGGGTGGTGATCAGCACCAGGTAATCCAGGCCGTCGCCCGCGAGCCCCGTGGCCAGTGCGCCGCAGAAGCTGCCCGCCGGGAAGTTGGCCGCCGCCATGCCGGTGTAGTGCATGCCGACGATGGCGACCCCCATCACCACCGCCGCCACGCCACGGATCTGCCGTACATAGGGCGTGTGCTGGCGCAGGCGGAAGGCTATCCATAGCGCCGCCGCCGAAGCGCCCACCGCAATGGCCAGGGAGGCGCTGAACAGCGTCGGGTCGTAGTCGATGCCCGGCTGCATGCGCAGTGCGGCCATGCCCATGTAGTGCATGCAGGCGATGCCGGTGCCCATGATCAAGGCACCGAAGGCCAGTTGCAGCCACGGTAGTTTCGGCTGGCTCACCAGCCACAGGGCGAAGCCCGACGAAGCCACCGCGATCAACAACGACAGGCCAGTCAGCAGAGTGTCGTAACCCAGCTCGATGGGCAGGCTGAACGCCAGCATGCCGATGAAGTGCATCGACCAGATGCCAATACCCATGGCCAATGCCCCGCCGCCCATCCACAGGTACACCGCCCGGCCCTTGGCCGTGGCAATGCGCCCGGTCAGGTCCAGGGCCGTGTAAGAGGCAAGGATGGCCACGCACAGCGAGATCAACACCAGCGAGGAGGAGTAGCTACCGATCAGCATTCGCACGTCCAGGAACGAACCGGGGGGCCCGGGAAAAGCCGATGATTGTACTCAAGCTTTGCTGAAACGCACGGGGTTTTCGCGCTTCTCGATGGATCCAAAAGCCGCTCGCAAGCCCCGCAGTGAAGGGGTTAGAGCCTTTGCGCGAGTAGCTGAAGGCATATTGCCACTTGTCGTTTGCTTCTGCTGATGCCGTTGATCGCGGGCAAACCCATTGATCAGGCACCTCCTGCAGATCCCTGACCATGAGAAACACCAAGCCAAGCGAAGCGACTCCGGCTAAGCTCAACACACCACCACGCCGTTCCCGGAGCCTGCAATGGCCACCCTGCCCAGGCATGCAGTGCCGCTCGCCCTGCTCGCCATCACCCTGTCCTTTTCGACCGGTTGTTCGAACAAGCACGCCAGCACCCGCTACGCCGCCCAAGGCTCCAACTGCTATGCCAAGGCGCTGCCCAGCAGCGGCGAAGGTGGCCTGGCATTCGGTCCGACACTGGCCATGGCGAGCAGGAAGTCGCTGGACAGTTGCATGCGCTATGCCGGCAGGTCCGGGGGCACGCCGCGGACCTGCCAGGTCGTCGTGGCCAAGTGCAAGAGCTGAACTACCCTAACGCTTCTTCGATCAGCGCGGCCACCTCACCTGCCCGCGAAGCCAGTGACGCGTGGCTGGCATCCAAGGTGATGACTTTGCGCGCCTGCAGGCGCGCGGCCATCATTTGCTGATTGACCGGGGCGATCATGTGGTCCTGGCTGGAAATCTGATACCACGAGGGCCTGTGCTTCCAGGCCGGGTCGCTGATGGTGTCAGCGAAGGTACTCGCCAGCGGCGCCTTCTGCGTCACCGCCATGACCCATGCCTCATCAACCGACAGATCCTGGCAAAAGCTTTCGTGGAACTTGTCGGCCTTGATCCACAGATAGCCATCGCTGTCCGGCGCAAGGTTCGCTACCGCGATGGGTGGATGCTGCTGTGTCAGCCCACCAGGGCTTTCACCTGCGTCTGGGGCAAAGGCCGCGATAAAGACCAGTCCCTTCACGTTCGCGGCGTTGCCGGCCTCGGTGATTACCGCCCCACCATAAGAGTGCCCTACCAGCAGCACCTCGCCTGGCGCCTGCGCCACCATCTTGCGGGTGCGCTCGGCATCGTCGGCCAAGGACGTCAGAGGCAGCTCCACGGCGCGCACGTCTTTGATGCCCTTGCGCGCCAGCTCGACAATCACCTTTCCCCAGTGGGCGGCCCCGCCCCAAAAACCGTGTACAAGCACGACAGTAGGCTGGCTCATGAGAATACCTTCGCGAGAAAACAAGGATGGGGTTTCGCCACAACAGCATAGGCCCAAGAGAACGTGGCCTTAGATCAAAGGCATCGGACAGGGTGCCGACTAATGACGCAATCGCTTCACTTGCCGGCCTGCTGACGCTGCCAGCGCTCCAGGTTCTCGGCCACCAGCTGCTCGGGCAAGGGCCCCGCCACCAGCTCCCGCATCTTGCGCGCCAGCGCTTCGCGCAGCGCCGGCTGGTTGCAACCCGACTTGTGCGATAGCGCCAGGTACAGCCCTTCGCTGGACACCGGCGGCTCAAGTACCTCCAGTTCCTTTTCCTTGCCCAGCGCGCGCGCCAGGGCCATGCCGGGGTACTGCTCGAAGATCACGTAGTCGCTGCGCTTGAGCAGCAGCTTCTGGAAAGCCTGGGTAACGCTGGGCACCGCTTCGAGGTCGAGCTGCGCCCGGGCGTAGTCGTCGAACGCCTGGCCATGGCTGTTGTTGACCAGCGTCCCGCCTCGTCGCCCTTTCAGGTCGGACCAGTCGCTGTAGGCGAAGCCTTCGCCCTTGCGCACCCAGACCACGCTGGAATTGAACAGGAATGGCGGGCTGATGAAGTCGGTCAGCAGTTCGCGCGCCTGGGTGCGAAAGTAGCCGGCCAGCATGTCGATGCGCCCGCTGCTCACTTCCTCCTGCGCCCTGGACCACGGCCCGACATACATCACATCCACCACCAGGCCGAGGTCCTTGGCCACCTGCTTCAGCAAGTCGGCATTGGCGCCGATCAGTTGCGCGGGGTTATGCGGGTCGCGCCAGAGATAAGGTGGGTACTCCGGGTTGCCGGTGGCGGTGAGGTGCTGGCAGTTGTCCGCGGCAAAGCCGCGCAGTGGAACCACGGCCAGCAGGCACGACAACCACACAGACAGGCCCAGACAACGTCCGCTCATGGCGCTCCTCGTGCAATGGATTACGCCACCGACGACGTGGCCTTACACAGTTTGCACGAGAAATGGCCGAACGCCACGTGCCATGTGGCGAACTGTGATGCGGTACAGCGTCACGGGCAAAGTCGCCAACAGCAGGTCACTGCTCGGCCAACTCCGTCCGGGCATCCCAGCCTCCGCCCAGCGCTGCGATCAACTGCACGCTCGCCACCAGCCGCCCCTGCAACAGCGTCAACACGCTGCGTTCACTGCTCAGCGCCGTGGTCTGCACGTTCACCACGTCCAGGTAACCAATCAACCCGGCCTTGTACTGGTTCTCGGTCAAGCGCAACGACTCCCGCGCCGCCTCGAGCGCTTCCTGCCGGACAACGGCTTCGTCGCCGTACACCTTGAGCTGCACCAGGTAGTTCTCCACCTCCTTGAAGCCATCCAGCACCGTCTGCCGGTACTGCGCCACGGTCTGGTCGTACACCGCCACGGTGCGGTCCACCTCGGCGCTGCGCTTGCCGGCATCGAACAGCGTCAACGCCAACTGCGGGCCGACGGACCAGTAGCGGTTGGGCAGCTCGATCCAGTTGTTGAAACTGCTACTGGAGTACCCGCCATTCATGCTCAGGGACAGGTCGGGGAAGTACGCTGCCCGGGAGACGCCGATATTGGAGTTGGCCGCCATGACCTTGCGCTCGGCCGAGGCGATGTCGGGCCTGCGCTCGAGCAACTGCGACGGTAGCGACACCGGCACCTGCGGCAACGCCGGAATGTCGCGGGTCGCCGCCAGGGCGAAGTCGGCCGGTGCCTTGCCCATCAACACGGCAATGGCGTTCTCATACTGCGCGCGCTGCCAGGCCAGGTCGATCAGGTCGGCCTGGGTGCTCTTGAGCTGGGTACGCGCCTGGGCTACGGCATCTGGCCCGGCAACCCCGGCGCGGTACTGGTTCTCGTTCATCTTCAATGACCGCTCATAGGCCGCTACCGTGGCCTCGAGCAAGCGTTTCTGCGCGTCGATCACCCGCAGTTGCAGGTAGTTCTGCACCAGTTCCGACTGCTGGCTCAGGCGAATGGCCGCCATATCGGCCAAGCTGGCGTCGGCACTGGCTTCGTTGGCGTTCATGGCTTCACGCAGCTTGCCCCACAGGTCGATCTCCCAGCTCACGCCGAGTTGCGCGTTGTAGGTGTTGCGGATGCCGCTGCTGTTGTTCGACAGGCTCGAGCTGGAGCTCCCGGTGCCCTGGGCCGAACGGTTCTTGCCAGCGGTGAGGTTCAACGAGGGGAACAGCGCGGCGCGGCTGCTGCGCACCAGTGCCTGGGCCTGGCGGTACTGCGCCTCGTACTGCGCCACCGTCTGGTTGCTGCGGTTGAGCTCTTCCACCAGGGCATCGAGCTGTTTGTCGCCATACAGCTCCCACCAAGACCCGCGGGCGATGGCATCGGACGGGTTGGCCTGGGTCCAGCCCTGGGCCTGCTTGAACTGCGCCGGGGTGCTGATCTCCGGGCGGTGATAGTCCGGGCTCAAGGTACAGGCGCTGAGCATGGCCACGCACAACCCGGCGCTGACCAGGCGCGAGCCGCGCCCTTGGGTCAGCAGCCTGAGGGCACGATGGATTCGGGTGTGGGCAAAGTTCATAGCGGGGTATCCAGGGCAGCGTCGGTGCGCACGCCGCGCCAGCGGTTGAACCGGTGGCGCAGGCGATCGAGGTACAGGTAGACCACAGGCGTGGTGTAGAGGGTGAGGATCTGGCTGAAGACCAGGCCGCCGATGATGGTCAGGCCCAGCGGCTGGCGCATCTCGGCGCCCTCGGCGCGGCTGAGCAGCAGCGGCAGCGCGCCGAGGATCGCGGCCAGGGTGGTCATCAGGATCGGCCGCAGGCGCAGCAGGCAGGCACGGCGGATCGACTCCTCCGGTGACAGGCCTTCATGGCGCTCCAGCTGCAGGGCCAGGTCGATCATCAGGATGGCGTTCTTCTTCACCACGCCGATCAGCAGAAATAGCCCCAGCAGCGAGATCAGGCTGAATTCGCCACCGGTCAGGTACAGCGCCAACAAGGCGCCGACCCCGGCCGAAGGCAGTGTGGAGAGGATCGTCAGTGGGTGGATGTAGCTCTCGTAGAGGATGCCCAGCACCAGGTACACCAGCACCAGAGCGCCTAGGATCATGAACGGCTGGCCTTCGGCGGTCTTGGTGAAGGCGTCGGCATCGCCACCGAGCTTGGCGATCACCGATTCGGGCAGGCCAAGCTTGGCCACCGCCCGCTCCAGCGCGGCCAGGGCCTGGTCTGGGCTGTAGCCTTCGGCGACATCGAACGAGATGTCCTCGGAGGCGAACTGCCCTTCGTGGCTGACGCGGTCGTTGGCCAGGCTGTTCTCGTAGCGGGCGAAGGTGGACAGCGGCACCCGGGCGCCATCGGCGGTGATCACCTGCACCTGCTCCAGGGTACTTGGGTCCCAGGCGTACTTCGGGTTGATCTCCAGCACCACCTGGTACTGGTTGAGGCTGTCGTAGATGGTCGAGATCTGCCGCTGGCTGTAGGCGTTGTTGAGCACTGCGGTGACCATGTCCATGTCGATGCCCAGGCGCTTGGCCTGGTCACGGTCGACCACCAGGGTCACCTGCTGGGTGCCGGCGCCGTCGTGAGCGTCGATGGCGGTCAGCTCGGGCAGTTTGCGCAGTTCGGCGGTGACCCTGGGGAACCACTCGCGCAGAGCGGCCAGATCGCCGCTCTGCAGGGTATAGAGGTACTGCGAGGTGGTCTGGTCGCGACCGCCGCCACCGAGTTGCAGGTCCTGGTCAGCCATCAGGTACAGACGCCCGCCAGGGATCTTCGGCAAGTCCTTGCGCAGGCGATCGATCACCTTCTGCGCGTTTTCCTTGCGCTCGCCGATCGGCTTCAGGCGCACCAGCACGAAGGCATTGTTGGTGCCGCTGTTGCCGCCGATGAAGCCGGCGACGCTCTCCACGGCCGGGTCCGCGAGCAGGGCGCGGCGGTAGATTTCCATCTTCGGCTGCATCACGGTGAACGACAGGCCGTCGTCGCCGCGGATGAAGCCTTGCAGCTGGCCGGTGTCCTGCTGCGGCATCAGGGTTTTGGGCACCACCACGTACAGGGCGATGTTGAGCACAATGGTGGCCAGCAGGCTGAGCAGGGTCAGGCGCCTGTGGCGCAGCGCCCAGCCCAGGCTCCGGTCGTAGCCGGCGACCATGCGCTGGTGGATACGGTCGCTCCAGCGTTGCAGGCGGGTCTGCTGCTGCGGGCCATGGACCTTGAGCCAGCGCGAGCAGAGCATCGGCGTCAGCGTCAGCGACACCACCAGCGAGACGATGATCGCCGCCGCCAGGGTGATCGAGAACTCCTTGAACAACCCGCGCACGATCCCGCCCATGAACAGGATGGAGACGAACACCGCCACCAGCGAGACGTTCATCGACAGCAGGGTGAAACCGACCTCCTGCGCGCCCTTGTAGGCGGCCCGCATCGGGCTCTCGCCCTTCTCGATATGCCGGGAGATGTTCTCCAGCACCACGATGGCATCGTCCACCACCAGGCCGGTGGCAAGGATCAGCGCCATCAGCGACAGGTTGTTCAGCGAGAATCCGCACAGGTACATGACCGCGAAGGTGCCCACCAGCGACACTGGCACCGCCAGGCTCGGAATCAGCGAGGCGCGGAAGTTGCCGAGGAACAGGTAGACCACCAGGATCACCAGCACCACGGCGATCAGCAAGGTGTGCTCGGCCTCCTTCAGGGTGGCCTTGATCACCGGCGAGCGGTCCATGGCCACGTTGAGCTTGACGCTGGCCGGCAGCAGCGACTGCAACGCCGGCAGCTCGGCCTTGATCTGCTCGACGGTCTGGATGATGTTGGCGTTGGTCTGGCGGTTGACCACCAGCAGCACCGCGCTCTCGTCGTTGAAGAAGCCGCTGTTGTAGCGGTTCTCCACGCCATCGCTGACCTTGGCCACGTCCGACAGGCGCAGGATCGAGCCATTCTGCTGGCGGATGACGATGGGTTTGTAGTCCTCGGCCTGCTCCAGCTGGTCGTTGGCGCGTACCTGCCAGTTACGTTCGCTGTCCTCGACGAAGCCCATGGGCCGGCGCTGGTTGGCATTGGCCACGGCGGTGCGCACATCGTCCAGGGACAGGCCGTACTGGTTGAGCAACTGCGGCTCGAGCTCGATGCGCACCGCCGGCAGCGAACTGCCGCCGATCTGCACTTCCCCTACCCCGCTGACCTGAGACAGGCTCTGGGACAGGATGGTGTCGGCCAGGTCGTACAGCTTGCCCTTGGACAGCACCTGCGAGGTCAGTGACAGCACCATGATCGGCGCCTGGGACGGGTTGATCTTCTTGTAGGTGGGCATGCTGCGCATGCCGCTGGGCAGCAGGTTGCGAGTGGCGTTGATCGCTGCCTGCACCTCGCGTGCCGCGCCATCGATGTCGCGGCCCAGCTCGAAGCCGATGATCACCCGGGTCGAGCCCTGGTTGGAACTGCTGGTCAGGGTAGTGACGCCGGCAATGGCGCCGAGCTTGCGCTCCAGCGGCGTGGCCACGGTGGACGCCATGACCTCGGGACTGGCCCCAGGCAGGCTGGCCTGCACCACGATCACCGGGAAATCCATCTGCGGCAGCGGCGACACCGGCAGCAGGCCAAAACTCACCCCACCCAGCAACATGATCGCCAGGCTCAGCAGCATGGTGGCCACTGGCCGGCGAATGAACGGTCCGGACAGGTTCATGCTTCGGCCTGCCGCGCATCGTCAACCGGGCGCCAGCGACGTGCCAGGCGGTCAAAGTACAGGTAGATGACCGGCGTGGTGAACAGGGTCAGCACCTGACTCACCAACAGGCCGCCGACCATCACCAGGCCCAGCGGCTGGCGCAGCTCGGCGCCGGAACCGGTGGCGAGCATCAGCGGCACCGCGCCGAACAGCGCAGCCAGGGTGGTCATCAGGATCGGCCGGAAACGCAGCAGCGCAGCCTGGTAGATCGCATCACTCGGGCTCATGCCCTGATGACGCTCGGCCTCGAGGGCGAAGTCGATCATCATGATTGCGTTCTTCTTGACGATGCCGATCAGCAGGATGATGCCGATAATGGCGATCATGCCCAGGTCGTTGCCGCTCAGCAGCAGCGCAAGCAACGCCCCTACCGCCGCCGAAGGCAACGTCGAGAGGATGGTCACCGGGTGGATGTAGCTCTCGTAGAGCACGCCGAGCACGATGTACATGGTCACCACGGCGGCAAGGATCAGCAGCAGGGTACTCGACAGCGAAGCCTGGAACGCCTCGGCGGCGCCCTGGAAACGGGTCTGCACGCCGATCGGCATGCCGATGTCCTGCTGCACCTGCTCGATCACCTTGACCGCCTCGCCCAGGGACGCGCCATGGGCCAGGTTGAACGACATCATCACCGCCGGGAACTGGCCGATGTGCGAAATGGCCAGCTGGGCCTGGCGCTGCTCGATGCGCGCCAGGGCCGACAGGCGCACCTGGCCGCCGTCGGCGGCCTTGACGTGGACCGCTTCCAGGGCCTGCGGGCCGAGGCTGGCCGCGGTCTGCGACTGCAGCACCACGCGGTACTGGCTGGCCTGGGTGTAGATGGTCGAGATCTGCCGCTGGCCGAAGGCGTCGTACAGGGCGTTGGTGATCTGCGCCACGGTGATGCCGAGGCGGCTGGCCATGTCGCGGTCGATCACCAGGTACACCTGCAGGCCCTTGTCCTGCAGATCGCTGGCCACGTCCTGCAGCTCCGGGCGGTCCTTCAGTGCCTGCACCAGCTTGCCGCTCCACTCGGCGAGCATGTCGGCATCCGGGGAGCTGAGGCTGAACTGGTACTGGGTGCGGCTGACCCGATCTTCGATGCTCAGGTCCTGCACCGGCTGCATGAACAGGCGGATGCCGACCAGTTTGTCG
Source organism: Pseudomonas sp. WC1 (assembly GCF_050586565.1). Lineage (NCBI taxonomy): Bacteria > Pseudomonadati > Pseudomonadota > Gammaproteobacteria > Pseudomonadales > Pseudomonadaceae > Pseudomonas > Pseudomonas sp. WC1. The sequence goes on along the minus strand of NZ_JBOBDQ010000005.1, from coordinate 55,978 downwards.
AGCTGCGGCTGCAACCTGCTGATCACCTCGGCTGCCGTCACGTCGCGCTCGCCATGGGGCTTGAGGTTGATCAGCAAACGGCCGCTGTTGAGGGTGGCGTTGTCACCATCCACACCGATGTACGAAGACAGGCTCTGCACCGCCGGGTCCTGCAGGATCACCTCGGTCAGGGCCTGCTGGCGTTGACTCATGGCGGCGAACGAGGTCGACTGCGGCGCCTCGGAAATCCCCTGGATGACCCCGGTGTCCTGGGCCGGGAAGAAGCCCTTGGGCACCATCAGGTAGAGCACAACGGTCAGCGCCAGGGTTGCCACGGCCACCAGCAGCGTCAACGGCTGGCGCTTGAGCACCCAGGTCAGGGCACTGGCGTAGTGCTTGATCAGCCAGTCGATCCAGGCGCCGCTGGCACGGTAGAAGCGGCCCTGCTCCTCCTCCTCGGGCTCGCGCTTGAGCAGCCGGGCGCACATCATCGGCGTCAAGGTCAGCGACACCACCAGGGAAATCAGGATGGCCACCGCCAGGGTGATGGCGAACTCGCGGAACAGCCGCCCGACCACGTCGGCCATGAACAGCAGCGGGATCAATACCGCGATCAGCGAGAAGGTCAGCGAGATCAGGGTGAAACCGATCTGTTTCGCGCCCTTGAGCGCGGCCTGCAGCGGTGTCTCGCCCTCTTCTATATGCCGGGAGATGTTCTCCAGCATGACGATGGCATCGTCCACCACGAAACCGGTGGCGATGGTCAGGGCCATCAGCGTGAGGTTGTTGACCGAGAAACCGGCCAGGTACATCACCCCGAAGGTGCCGATCAGCGACAGCGGCACGGCGATCGACGGGATGATCGTGGCCGAGACCCGGCGCAGGAACAGGAAGGTCACCATCACCACCAGGGCAATGGCGAACAGCAACTCGTGCTGCACGTCGCGCACGGCGGCGCGGATGGTCTGGGTACGGTCGGTGAGCACGCTGACGTCGAGGCCCGCCGGCAGGTTGTCGGTGATCGACGGCAGCAGCTCCTTGATCCGGTCGACCACCTCGATGACGTTGGCGCCGGGCTGGCGCTGGATGTTCAGCAGCACCGCCTCGTTCTGGTTGGCCCAGGCGGCCAGGCGCTCGTTCTCGGCGCCGTCGACGATCTCGGCGACGTCCTTCAGGCGCAGAGGCGCGCCATTGTTGTACTTGAGAATGAGATTGGCGTATTCGGCCGGCGAGCGCAGCTGGTCGTTGGCGTCGAGCATCGACACCCGGGTCGGGCCGTCGAAGTTGCCCTTGGGCTGGTTGACGTTGGAGGCGCCGATCAGGGTGCGCACGTCGTCCAGGTTGAGGCCGTTGGCGGCCAGCGCGTCGACGTTGACCTTGATCCGCACGGCCTGGCGCTGGCCGCCGGCGATACTGACCATGCCGACGCCGCTGATCTGCGCGATCTTCTGCGCCACGCGGGTATCGACCAGGTCGTTGAGCTTGGGCAGTGGCATGGTCTTGGAGGAAATGGCCAGGGTCAGCACCGGCGTGTCGGCCGGGTTGACCTTGTTGTACACCGGCGGCGCCGGCAGGTCGCTGGGTAGCAGGTTGCTGGCGGCGTTGATCGCGGCCTGTACCTGCTGTTCGGCGACATCCATGTTCATGTCGAGGTTGAAGCGCAGGGTCAGCACCGAGGCGCCGCCGGAGCTGGTCGAGGCCATCTGCTCGAGGCCCGGCATCTGCCCGAACTGACGCTCCAAGGGTGCGGTAACGGCGCTGGTCATGACCTGGGGGCTGGCGCCGGGGTACAGGGTCATGACGCGAATGGTCGGGTAATCGACCTGGGGCAAGGCCGCCACCGGCAGCAGTTTGTAGGCGATCAGGCCGGCCAGGACGATGGCCAGCATGCTCAGCGTGGTGGCGACCGGCCGCAGGATGAACAGGCGCGAGAGGTTCATGCGCCCGCCTTGGAGCCTGGTTCACCGGCCTGCGCCGAGCCCTTGGCGCCCTGCCCCTGCAGATGCTGGCCGGGGGTGGTCGGCACTTGCGAGCTGTCTTCGACCACCTCGACCTTGGAGCCTTCGCGCAGGCGGTCGGTGCCTTCCAGCACCAGGCGGTCACCGGCGGCCAGGCCCTCGACGATCACACTGTTCTCACCATCGCTGGCACCGACCTTGAGCGGGCGGATGTTGATCGTGCTCTCGGCGTTGACCACATAGGCGAAGGTGCCGTCATTGCCGAACTGGATGGCCGCGGCCGGGGCCAGTACCACCTGCTTCAGGGTGTCGGCCAGCAGGCGCACATTGACGAACTGGTTGGGGAACAGGGCATGGTCGGCGTTCTGGAAGGTGCCCTTGAACTTCAGGGTGCCGGTGGCGGTGTCGATCTGGTTGTCGAGGCTGCCCAGCACGCCGGTGGACTGCAGCTTCTGATCGCCACGATCCCAGGCTTCCACCGGCAGGCTGGCGCCACTGCGGTAGCGGGCGAGCACGGTGTCGAGCTGGGTTTCCGGCAACGTGAAGGCGACACTGATCGGCTCGGTCTGGGTGATGACCACCAGCGCCGTGGTGTCGTTGGCGGCGACCAGGTTGCCCACGTCCAGCTGGCGCAGGCCCAGGCGACCGCTGATCGGCGCACGGATCTGGGTGAACTCCAGGTTCAGGCGCGCGTCGTTGACCTGCGCCTGGTTGGTCTTGACCAGCCCTTGGAATTGCCCGACCTGTGCCTCGGCGGTGTCCAGGGTCTGCTTGGCGATGCTGTCTTCGGCATACAGGCCTTTATAACGAGCCAGGTCGACCTGGGCGTTCTTCAGTTGAGCCTGGTTCTGCGCCAAGGTGCCTTCGGCCTGCTGCAGGGCGATACGGTAGCTGCGCGGGTCGATCTCGGCGAGCAGGTCGCCGGCCTTGACCTGCTGGCCCTCCTTGAAATGAATCTTCACCAGCTCGCCAGCCACCCGGCTGCGCACATTGACCGTGTTGGTCGCGGTCACGGTGCCAAGGGCCTTGTAGTACAGCGGGAAGTCACCCACCCGCGCAGGCTCGACGCGCACCGGCACCGCTTCGGTGGAGGCGCCGAAACCCGGCCGCCCACCCATGCCTTTGCCCGGGCGATGCCCTTCACCCTCTTTATGGGCGGTCGTTGCGGGCCACAGCCACCAGGCCAGCAGGGCCACCAGCAGCAGGATCAGCAGGCCGAACAGCCAGCGACGAGGGGAACGGGAATTGGAGGCTTGCATGGGTCGAACGAACCTTGTTCAGAGAATGACGGCGTGGAGAGCGTGAACGATAAGCACTGGCATCGTTTTAGCAAAGGGGCTTTACCAGTGCTTTACCTTCGGCTGACGTTGGCAAAGGCGTGAACTTTAAATGAAAACGGCCTGGAACAGGGTCCAGGCCGTTACCGGGTGTTACCTGGTTCGCCGGCAAGCCGGCGAACACTTACTTCAAGACAGCCAGCGCCGCCTCGTAGTTCGGCTCGTCGGCGATTTCGCCCACCAGCTCGCTGTGCAGCACCTTGTCGTTTTCGTCAAGCACCACCACGGCGCGGGCGGCCAGGCCGGCCAGCGGACCATCGGCGATGGCCACGCCGTAGTTTTCCAGGAACTCGCGGCCACGCAGGGTCGACAGGTTCTTCACGTTCTCCAGGCCTTCAGCACCGCAGAAGCGCGCCTGGGCGAACGGCAGGTCGGCGGAGATGCACAGCACCACGGTGTTGGCCACGTCATTGGCCTGGGCGTTGAACTTGCGCACGGAGGTGGCGCAGGTCGGGGTGTCGACGCTTGGGAAAATGTTCAGCACCTTGCGCTTGCCGGCGAAGTCCTTCAACGACGTATCGGCCAGGTTGCCAGCCACCAGGGAGAAGGCAGGTGCCTGGGCACCAGCTTTCGGCAGTTCGCCTTTGACTTGAACCGGGTTGCCTTTGAGAGTCACTTGAGCCATGGCGGAAATCCTTATGCGGGTTTGGAAAAAGACCTCGAGTTAAGCATGAAGCCGCGCAAGTGCCTATAAGCAAACATGAAATTGTTGTATTGCCTGACAATTCCTGTGGACAAAAAAGTGCCCGGATCGCGACAAACCATCCGGGCACACTGCTTTGAACGACGTATCAGGCCAGCAGGCCGTACACCACCGAAGTCAAGGCCACCAGGCCGACCACCACCACAAACACGTTGGACAGCGCACCACTGTACTTGCGCATCGATGGCACCCGGCGGATGGCGTACATCGGCATCAGGAACAGCAGTACCGCGATGATCGGGCCGCCGAGGGATTCGATCATGCCGAGGATGCTCGGATTGAGGGTGGCGACGATCCAGCACACCACCAGCATCAGCGCGGCAACGATGCGGTCCAGGGCCTTGGCGCCCGGACGCATGCCGGTCTTGACGATCATGCCCTTGAGGCCTTCGCTGGCACCGATGTAGTGGCCCAGGAACGACTTGGCGATGGCGATGAAGGCGATCAGCGGCGCGGCGAAAGCGATGGCCGGCTGCTCGAAGTGGTTGGCCAGGTAGGACAGGATCGACAGGTTCTGCGCCTTGGCTTCAGCCAACTGGGCGCTGCTCAAGGTCAGCACGCAGCTGAACACGAAGAACAGCACCATCAGTACCATCAGCAGATGGGCGCGGCGCAGGATCTGACCACTGCGCTCGTCGGCGTGCTCGGCGTAGCGACGCTTCTGATCAACGGCAAAGGCCGAGATGATCGGCGAATGGTTGAACGAGAACACCATCACCGGAATGGCCAGCCACACGGTGTGCAGGAAAGCCGAGCCGGACGGCACCTGGGTGGCGGTGTCGAGGATACCACCGGTCCAGTGCGGCACCAGGTACAGGGCCAGCAGCGCCAGGGCGACGATGAACGGGTACACCAGCAGGCTCATGACCTTGACCGTGGCCTGTTCGCCGCAGCGCACGATCGCCAGCAGGCCGAGGATCAGCACGAACGACAGGATCGCCCGCGGCGGCGGCGCGATATGCAGTTGGTGCTCCATGAAGCTGCTGACGGTGTTGGTCAGCGCCACGCTGTAGATCAGCAGGATCGGGAAGATGGCGAAGAAGTACAGGACAGTGATCAGCGCACCGGCGGTGATGCCGAAATGCTCCTCGACCACGTCGGTGATATCGCCGCCCTTGCTGCCCGAGAGCACGAAACGGGTCAGCCCGCGGTGGGCGAAGTAGGTCATGGGGAAGGCCAGCAAGGCCAGGACCAGCAGCGGCCAGAAACCGCCAAGGCCGGCGTTGATGGGCAGGAACAGGGTTCCGGCGCCGATGGCCGTGCCGAACAGGCCCAGCATCCAGGTGGTGTCTTGACGCGACCAGCTACCGAGGGTGGCGGGGGTCGATTCTACAAAGCGTTGTTCAACGCTTGGGGCCTGCTCATTCATTCCGGGTGAAGCTCCACTCGCAAGACTGCAACAGGCTGAGAATGGCGAAATAGACGATTCGCCCAACTCAACCGGGGAAGAGGGGCGCGATTGTGCATGCAAAGGTTGCACTTGGGGAAGCCCCGCCCGAGGGACGGTTGCACTTGTCTTTACAAGCAGGTTGTGCTGGATGGGGCTACGCAGCCCTTTCGCCGCGGTTTGTCGCCACCGCAAGCCGGACCTCACAGGGACTCAAAGAGGCAATGCAGGCGATAGGGGTGGGAGCCGGCGCCGGCGAAAGGGCCGCAAAGCGGCCCCAGGCAGGTTACCGCTGAACGGCGGCAAACGCCTCGGCCACCTGGCGCAGGTTGGCCGGGCGCAGGCCGGACATGCACACCCGACCACTGTCGATCAGGTACACGCCGAACTCGTCACGCAGGCGACGCACCTGTTCCACGCTGAAGCCGGTATAGCTGAACATGCCGCGCTGGCGCAGGAAGAACTGGAAGTCCTGGCCTGGCAGCAACTCGCCGAGCAGGTCGACCAGCCCCTGGCGCATGTCGAGGATGCGCTTGCGCATTGCTTCAACTTCCGCGGCCCATTGGGCGTTGAGCGCGGCGTCACCCAGCACGCCGGCCACCAGCTGGGCGCCGAAAGCGGGAGGGCTGGAGTAGTTGCGGCGCACGGTGGCCTTGAGCTGGCCAAGCACGCTGGAAGCGGTGGCGGCATCGTCGCAGACCACCGACAAGCCCCCTACCCGCTCGCCGTACAGCGAGAAGATCTTCGAGAACGAGTTGCTGACCAGGCAAGGCACGCCGGCACGCGCCATTTCGCGGATCGCATAAGCGTCTTCGACCAGGCCTTCGCCGAAGCCCTGGTAGGCGATATCGAGGAAGGGGATCAACTGGCGCGCCTTGACCACTTCGACCACCTGTTGCCACTGCTGCTGGTCCAGGTCAACGCCGGTGGGGTTGTGGCAGCACGGATGCAGCAGGACCACGCTGTTCTGCGGCAAGGCCTGCAGGCTGGCCAGCATGCCGGCGAAGTCGACGCCACGGGTGTCCGGGTCGAAGTACGGGTAGGTGTGCACCTTGAAGCCCGCACCTTCGAAGATTGCCCGGTGGTTGTCCCAGGTCGGATTGCTCACCCAGACCTCGGAGCCTGGGAAGTAACGCTTGAGGAAGTCGGCACCGACTTTCAGCGCGCCCGAGCCGCCGACGGTCTGCACGGTGGCCACGCGACCAGCGGCGACGGCCGGGTGCTCGGCGCCGAACAGCAACGCCTGGATCGCCTGGCGGTAAGCGGCCAGGCCTTCCATCGGCAGGTACAGCGAGGCTTCATGGGGCTGGCCGGCCAGGCGTTTCTCCACCTCAGCCACCGCCGCCAGCTGCGGCACCACGCCGGCTTCGTCGTAGTACAGACCGATACTCAGGTTGACCTTGGCGGCGCGCGGGTCGGCCTTGAAGGTTTCCATCAGCGAGAGGATCGGGTCGCCGGCATAGGCATCGACATGTTTGAACACAGCGTGCAGCTCCTTGGAGATCAGGACAGTTCAGGAAAGGCTCAGGCGAGGATAACCGCAGAGCGCCACGAGGAACATCACCGATGTGCAAGGAGACCCTGCAGGTTAGCAAGGCCGAACCCGCAGCACACGGATTTTGCCCCGCGGCGCGGCCCCAGGATCGCACCCTGGTCGTTGCATTTGCCACCTGCCTGCCCCAAGCTCTGCCGTAATGCCACCCCGGACCGCGAGATGCCCAGACGTCGCCCTCTCCTGATCGCCCTGTTGCTGTTACTCGTGCTGCCCGCGGCGATCGGTTACCTGTGGCGTGACCGCCAGCCCGCACCGCCCAGCCTGCCGCCCCACAGCTACGCCAAGGCCCTGCGCCAGGCACACGATGGCCTGCCGGGCGCTGCGCGGGTGTTGTACCAGCAGTTGCAACGCGACGACCTGCCCCCCATCCGTCGCGCCGCGCTGCATGCCGAACTGCCCAACTACCCCTCGCCACAGGCGTTGAAACTGGCCAGCCAGGACCTTGAGCACGCCGACCCGCTGGTACGCCGCGCCGCTATCACCAGTATCCGCCGGCTGTTGCCGGCGGCCCAGCGCAGCCTGGTGCTGGGTCCATTGCTGGAAGATGACGAGCAAAGCGTGCGCTTCGCCACGGTGGACGCCCTGCTAGGTCTCGACCCCGACGCCATCGGCCTGTACTTCGGCCCCTTGCAGGATACCCTGGAGCAGTACGAGCAGACCCTGGAACAACAGCCCGACGACGCCGCCGCCCAGCTGCACCTGGCCCGGCTATACATGCATGAACAAGCCTACGAAGCAGCCTCCCGGGCCCTGCAGCGCAGCCTGGCCTTGGCCCCTGAAGGCCTGGACACCCTGGCCACCCAGGTCCGCCTGCTGGAGCAACAGGGCCAGCACGACGCCTCCCGCGAGGTGCTCGCCAAGGCCCTGGCACTGCGCCCGGACTCGGCGTTCCTGCAATACGAACTGGGCCTGTGGCTGACCCGCCATGAGCAGCAGGAATACGCCCTGCTCGCCCTCTCGCGGGCTGTCGAGCTGGAACCGGAAAACAACGATTATCGCTACACCCTGGCCATCACCCTGCACCAGCTGGAACAGCTCGATGCCGCGCAAAAGCAGCTGGAAACCGTGCTCAACCGTCAACCGGCCAATCGCCGGGTGCGGGTACTGCTGATCGAGTACTGGAAGGAAACCGGCCAATTGCAGAATGTCCAGGTCCTGCTGGCCGAGCTGGAGCGGCAGAACCCGGACGACCCTTTCCTGCAGCAGGGGCTGTGATCGCCGGCCTCAGGCCTGCAGCATGTGCTGAATCTGCACCACCAGCTTCTGCAGCGAGAACGGCTTGAACATCAATGCCGTGCCCGGCTGGTCGAGCAGGGCCTGCTCCACCGGATCGGCGGTGAAGCCAGTGATGAACAGGATCTTCTGTTCGGGCTCGATCATGCGCAGCGCCTTGGCCACCTGGCGGCCGCTGAAGCCCCCCGGCAGACCGATATCGGTGATCACCAGATCAAACGGCCCTGCATGCCTGAACTGCCCCAGCGCGCTGTTGGCATCGGGCACAGCACACACCTCGAAGCCACAATCGACCAGCGCCTCCTCTATCAGGCCACGCAGGTTTTCTTCATCATCGACCAGCAACAATCGTTCACCCTGGACCTGTCGCGGCAGTGCATCCCGAGCGGGACTCTCCGGCAATATTCCCTGGTAGCGTGGGAACATCATCACGACCCGGGTACCCTGGTCGATCGTCGACTCGATCCACATCTGGCCGCCCGACTGCTGCACGAAGCCATGCACCATTGGCAGCCCCAGGCCTGCCCCCTGCCCCAGGGGCTTGGTGGTAAAGAACGGTTCAAATACCCTTGCCAGGTCCTCGCGACTCATGCCATGGCCATCGTCCTCGACCTGCAGCATGACATAGTCCCCCGGCAGCAAGGCTGCCGCCCCCTCGCAGGGCAGTGCCATCCGTTCGTTGGCGGTGCGGATCGTCAGCCTGCCCTTGCCCAGGCAGGCATCGCGTGCGTTGCTGCACAGATGCAGGAGGGCGTTGCGCAACGTATCCGGGTCGACCTGTAAAGGCCAGGGCGCCACATCCAGCTGCATGTTCAGGTCTATCTCATAGCCCAGGGTCTGACGCAGTATCGGCTCCGCGTCCTGCAGCAGGTGGTTGATGTTCAGTGGATTGGGCGCCAAGGGTTGGCTACGCGCAAAGGCCAGCAGGTTCTGGGTCAAGCCGATGGCTCGCTGGGCGCATTCCCGGGCCATCCGCACATACTCTTCCACGCGGTCCATCCGCCCTTGGGCGAGGCGTCGCTCGAGCAATTCCAGGCTGCTACCGACGCCGGACAGTACGTTGTTCATTTCGTGCGCCAACCCGCCCGCCACCTTTACAACACCCTCCATGCGCTGGCTGTCGCGCACTGCCGCCTCGGCCAGGCGCTGGACCGCATTGCGGTCCTCGGTGATGTCCCTCCCCACCAGCGTCGGCAATGCCTGATTAGCGTTGCCGACCCAACGGAACCAGCAGTAATGGCCGTCGCTATGGCGAACCCGCCCCTCGAAGGGCGGCGCGCCGCGCCCCTGGACAAGCGCCATCAGCGCCAGCTGCGCTTCGGTACGGTCCGCGGGATGGAACAACTCGGGCAGGGTGACTTGCAACTGCGCTGCCTCACCCCAGCCCAGAAGCCGATCCCAGGCAGGGTTGGCTGTGCGCACGCGCAGATCGGCCTCGAGCATCAGCATCACATCGGGCGACAACTGCCAGGTATGTTCTGGATCGGCCAGGTACTGCACCAGGCGCGCTTCGAAGGACTGCGCCAGCTCGCGCCATTCGTGGCTGGCCCCGACACTGGCAGTGGTCTCTATCAGCGCGTGGAGGAATCCGGCAACCACGCCCTGATCGTCGCGGATGGGCGAGAAGCAGCCAGTGACCCACGCGGTCGCCGCGATACCCTCTCGATTCACCAGCAATGGGGCATCCTCGATCAGGCTACCCTGCCCCTGCAACACCTTGAAGACGGTTGCCCCCATGCTCTCCCAGGATTGCTCCCAGAGCGCGTCGAAGGCACGCCCCTGGTGGTCGACAGCACCGCCCAGCAGGGCCTGGTAGGCATCGTTGTGTATGACTGTCAGGGCCGCCCCCCAGACCAACGCACAGGGAAACGGTGACATCAGTACCATGTCGACGGCGATCCGCAGGGTGGGCGGCCAGGAGGTCAACGCCCCCAAAGGCGTCGCGCTCCAGTCAAAGCCGGCGATGGGCATGCCCTCCTCGACCAGAGAGGATGATGGCGGTGCCAGATGAATGACCTGGACCTCCGCGCCCCGGGTGGTCAGGTCAGTGGCCAATATCTTCGTTCCACAGTTCTGGGTTGTCTTCGATGAACTGGCGCATCAGCGCCTTGCAGGTTTCATCGTCATGCACCTCCAGACGCACGCCCCGGTCGCCGAGCAACTGCTCTTCGCCCATGAAGGTGAAGTTCTCGCCGATAATCACATGCTTGATGCCATACAGCAGGATTGCGCCACTGCACATGGCACAGGGCGACAAGGTGGTATAGAGGGTGGCCTGCTGGTAAACCCGGGCCGGCTGTCGGCCGGCATTCTCCAGTGCATCCATTTCACCATGCAGGATGGCGCTGCCCTGCTGTACGCGGCGATTGTGGCCACGGCCGATGATCCTGCCCTCGTGCACCAGTACCGAGCCGATCGGAATGCCGCCTTCCTCGAGCCCCTTGCGGGCCTCGTCGATGGCGGCTTGCATAAATCTGGAAGTGTCCTGTTCCATGGCGTCTCCCGGTAGTGCGTCCACTTTTGCAGCAGCCTAGCACAGCGCCCGTGCCCATGGCGCATTGCGTGGCGGGGGCTATGCTCAAATGGCTTTTGATCTTGCTGGCCAAACGTTTTCCCATGGATTCGACGGGCATGCGCAAATGAACAAGAAGCTCCTGGTCGTGCTGACCAATACCGCCAAGTACCCCGATATCAACCGCGCCACAGGATTGTGGCTGGGCGAGGCCGTGCACTTTGTCGACGCAGTGCAAAAAGCCGGATTTACCGTCGACTATGTCAGCCCGGCGGGCGGCTATGTACCGATCGACCCACACAGCCTGCAGATGGCGCCTGACCTGGACTGGCAATGGTACAACGACAAAGCGTTCATGAACCGCCTTGGCGCCACCTTGAGCCCCGGCCAGGTCAAGGCCGACCAGTACAGCGCGATCTACTACACCGGTGGCCACGGCGTGATGTGGGACTTTCCCGAAAACCAGCCTTTGCAGGAACTGGCACGGCGCATCCATGAGCGCGGCGGCGCGGTCGCCGCGGTGTGCCATGGGGTGGTGGGCCTGCTCAATATCAAGCTCAGCGACAACAGCTTGCTGCTCAAGGGGCGCAGGGTTACCGGCTTTTCCAATACCGAGGAAAAACTGGTTGAGCTGGACAAGGTAGTGCCCTTCCTCACCGAGAACGAACTGGGCGCTCGCGGTGGCGAGTACAGCAAGGCAGACGACCCGTGGGCAGCTTATGTGGTGGAGGACGGCAGCTTGATCACCGGACAGAATCCGGCCTCCAGCGCCGAGGTAGCCCAAGCGGTGATCGGTTACCTGAACAGGCAGCAATAGACGTTCGCCACAACGCAACGCGGGGCAAGTCCGCTCCCGCCACCTTCCGGCGCGGGAGCGGGCTTGCCCCGCGAGTGTGTGCTCGACCGATTACTCGGTGCTCAGCACGCCACGACGCACCTGGTCACGCTCGATCGACTCGAACAGCGCCTTGAAGTTGCCTTCACCGAAGCCGTCGTCACCCTTGCGCTGGATGAACTCGAAGAACACCGGGCCCAGCAGGGTCTCCGAGAAAATCTGCAGCAGCAGGCGCTTGTCGCCAGCCTCGGAGGCGCCGTCCAGCAGGATGCCGCGGGCCTGCAACTGATCGACCGGCTCGCCATGCCCTGGCAGGCGCTCCTCGAGCATCTCGTAGTAGGTCTGCGGCGGCGCGGTCATGAAACGCATGCCGAAGCCCTTGAGCGCGTCCCAGGTCTTGAGCAGGTCGTCGGTGAGGAAGGCCACGTGCTGGATGCCCTCGCCGTTGAACTGCATCAGGAACTCTTCGATCTGCCCCGCCCCTTTGGACGACTCCTCGTTGAGCGGGATGCGGATCATGCCGTCTGGCGCGGTCATGGCCTTGGAGGTCAGGCCGGTGTACTCGCCCTTGATGTCGAAGTAACGGATCTCGCGGAAGTTGAACAGCTTCTCGTAGAAGCCGGCCCAGTAGGCCATGCGCCCGCGATAGACGTTGTGGGTGAGGTGGTCGATGATCTTCAGGCCCGCGCCGACCGGGTTGCGGTCCACGCCTTCGATGAACTTGAAGTCGATGTCGTAGATCGAGCTGCCTTCTTCGTAACGGTCGATCAGGTACAGTGGCGCGCCGCCGATACCCTTGATCGCCGGCAGGCGCAGCTCCATCGGGCCGGTCTCGATCTCTACCGGCTGGGCACCCAGTTCCAGGGCGCGGGCATAGGCTTCATGGGCGTTGCGCACGCGGAATGCCATGCCGCACACCGAAGGACCATGCTCGGCCGCGAAGTACGAGGCGGCGCTCTTGGGTTCGTTGTTGAGGATCAGGTTGATGCCGCCCTGGCGATACAGGTGCACATTCTTGGAGCGGTGGGTAGCCACCTTGGTGAAACCGAGAATCTGGAATACCGGCTCCAGCACGCCAGGGGTCGGCGAGGCGAGCTCGATGAATTCGAAGCCTTCCAGGCCCATCGGGTTTTCGAAGATATCTGCCATGTTCTTTTCCTCATCTGCAGCGAAAAACGGTTGATTACAGGCTTTCGATGTGGAGATGGCGTGGTGGTGAGCACGGGATCCCGCGCACGCTGCGGGCCAGGAAGTCACCAATGATCAGCTTGAACCCATGGTATGTCATATAGACCCATTCTCGGCGGGCTTGATTCCCCGAGAGGCGGAGAACCTTATTGTTGTATTCGTAACCCGATTCTACAGTGCGTAAATTTGTTTGTCGCGCTTTAGTTCGCAGGTTGTTCCGACAAACGGCTATTCTCTGCATCACCTACCGCCTTGCAGAAGGTCCACCCGCGCATGCCCTTGAACACCAAACGCCCTGCCCGCTGGAGCTGGCGCGCGCTGCTGCCCTGGCTGATCGGTGTCTTGCCGCTACTGTGCGGGCTGGCGTTGACGCGCTGGCAGATCGAACAGGAGCTGGACGCCGACAGTCGCGTCACGGCTCGCGAAGTGGTGGTCCATATAGAGGCGGTACTCGACAGCTTGTCCAGCACGGCACACCACCTGCTGCCCAAGGCCGGCCAGCCCTGCGAACAGGCGCAATTGGCGTTGCGCATAGAAGTCACGCGCAATGCTTTCGTGCGTTCCACCAATCTGTTCGATCGTGACACCCTGTACTGCACCTCGTTGTTTGGTGATTTCGACGAGCCGGTCGACGCCAGCAACTATACCGACGGTCAGTTGTGGCTGATGGACGGCAACTCCGTCACACCAGGCCAACCGCTGCTGGCCTATCGCGCCAGCCAGGGTGACAAGGGGGCGATCGCCACGGTCGATGGCCGCCACCTGCTCACGGCCCTGCGCCTGATCGGTAAGGACGGCCAGTTGCAAGTGCAGGTCGGCAACCACTGGATGGGCGCCGACGGCCGGGTGCGGGCCGGCACGCCGCCGGTTGCAGCCAGCGCGCCGGTGACGTTCTCTTCCACACACTACCCGTTCAGCGTGCACGGCGGCTTTGGCCCCGACAAGCCCGGCGAGCTGATGCGTTCACGCTATCCTGCGCTGTTGAGCCTGCTGCTGGTGCTTGGGGCGGTGGCCGGAGGCGCCTGTCGCTGGCAGATCCGCCGCGCCAGCTCGCCCCGCGTCGAACTGGCCAGGGCATTGGAGGCCGGCGAGTTCCTGCCCTACTTCCAGCCAGTGGTGCGCAAGGGCGATTACCGCTGGGCCGGGGTCGAAGTGCTGATGCGCTGGCAGCACCCCCGCGAAGGGCTGGTGCGCCCCGACCTGTTCATCCCCTACGCCGAGCACAGCGGCCAGATCGTCGCCATGACCCGCGGCTTGATGCTGCACACGGCCCAGGCCCTGGCACCGCATGCGGCGTTGCTCGAAGACGGTTTTCACATCGGCATCAACATCACCGCCGACCACTGCCGCGACCTGGGCCTGCTCGACGACTGCCAGACCTTCCTCCAGCACTTCCCCCCCGGGCGGGTGGTACTGACCCTGGAACTGACCGAGCGCAAGCTGATCGAACCCACTCCGGTAACCCTTGACCTGTTCGAGAAATTGCACGCCATGGGCGTTATGATCGCCCTGGACGACTTCGGCACAGGCCAATCCAGCCTCAATTACCTGCGCCAGTTCAACGTCGACTACCTGAAGATCGACCAGAGTTTCGTCGCGATGATCGGCGGTGACGCCCTGTCGCAGCACATTCTCGACACCATCATCGAACTGTCGGCCAAGCTGGCCCTGGGCATCGTCGCCGAAGGCGTGGAAACCGAAGTGCAGCGCGACTACCTGGCTCGCCATGGCGTGGACTTCCAGCAGGGTTACCTGTTCGCCCGCCCCATGCCCGCCAGCGAGCTGCTGCTGGCCCTGGCCGCCCGCCCGGGCAGCCCGCAGTTGCCGCAAGACAGTGCCCCTGAGATCATGCGCGGCTGATCCACCCGCTCACTTCCCGTTTTCCGAGGCACTCGTGTCAAAAGGCATTATTTCGTCGGTCATGGCGTCCTGTCTGTTCGCCGTGATGTATTTCTATACCTCCTTCCTCAAGCCCCTGGACGGCGAGGAGATCTTCGGCTGGCGGACCCTGCTGACCCTGCCCTGCCTGACGCTGTTCATGCTGGCATCCAGGGACTGGAAGCGGGTCGGCGAGCTGCTCGGCCGGGTGCGCCGCACGCCGTTGCTGTTGCTCGGCATGGTCGGCACCTCGTGGTTGATGGGCGTGCAGTTGTGGCTGTTCCTCTGGGCGCCGCTGCACGGACGCAGCCTGGAGGTATCGATGGGCTACTTCCTGTTGCCGTTGGCCATGGTGCTGACCGGGCGCGTGGTCTATGGCGAGCGCCTGTCGCGCCTGCAGAAGGTCGCGGTGAGCTTTGCCGCGCTGGGGGTTGGTCACGAGCTGTACCAGCACGGCAGTTTTGCCTGGGAAACCCTGCTGGTGATGATCGGCTACCCGATCTACTTCGTCCTGCGGCGGCGTTGCCGCACCGACCACCTGGGCGGCCTGTGGTGCGACATGTGCCTGTTACTGCCCTGGGCCCTGTACTTCGTCATCCAGGGCCCGCTGTCGGCAACCGATCTGGCCGAGTATCCAGGCTTGTACGGCCTGATCCCGCTGCTCGGGGCGATCAGCGCCTGCGCCCTGATCGCCTACGTGCTGGCCAGCCGCCTGCTACCGTTCAGCCTGTTCGGCCTGCTCAGCTACGTCGAGCCGGTGTTGCTGGTAGGCGTGGCCCTGCTACTGGGCGAGACCATCGGCCCCGACCAGTGGCTCACCTACCTGCCAATCTGGGCCGCCGTGCTGGTACTGGTGCTTGAGGGCTTCAAGCACCTGCTGCGCCAGCGTCGGCGTTCGGTGTAAGGCGTACCTGGCGGACCCGGCGCTCCTCCACCGCCACCACGGTCATGCTCCAGCCATTCCAGGCCAGGTGATCACCCACCACCGGCAAGCGGTCCAGCAAGCTCATCACCAGGCCCGCCAGGGTCTGGTAGTCCTCGGTGGCACGGGCGGCAAAGCCGGTGCGCGCCTGGACCTGGGCCAGGTTCAAGGCACCGCTGACCACAAAACCGTCCGCCTCCTCGATCACACCTGGCCCCTCCACCTCGCTTGCGTCCGGCAGTTCGCCGGCAATCGACTCGAGAATATCGGTCATGGTCAACACACCGATGAAATCACCGAACTCGTTGACCACGAAGGCGATGTGCGTCGACTGCCCGCGCATCTGCTCCAGGGCGTTAAGGATGCTGAAGCTCTCCAGCAGGTTCAGCGGCGCACGGGCCAGGGCTTCCAGGTCGGGCTGGCTGCCGGACAGCAGCTCCTTGAGCAGCTCCTTTTTGTGCACGAAGCCCAGCGGTTCCTCGATGTGGCCGTCACGGATCAGCGGCAGGCGCGAGTACGGCGAGTTGACCAGCGCCTGGGTGATGGCTTCGCCCGGCTGCGACAGGTCGATGGCATCGACCTTGGCGCGGGCCGTCATCACCGTGCGGATCGGCCGCTCGGCCAGATTCAGCACACCGCTGATCATCACCCGCTCACGGCGGTCGAACACCACCTGTTCTTCGCCACCCTCGACCAGGTCGGCGATTTCCTCGCCCACCTCGTCAGCCTCCACCCGGCGCCCGCCCATCAGGCGCAGCACGGCATGGGCGGTGCGTTCACGCAGCGGCCGGTGCTGCTGCACACTGCGTTTGCGGCGGGCACGGGCCAGCTGGTTGAACAGCTCGATCAGCAACGAGAAGCCGATGGCCGCATACAGGTAGCCTTTGGGGATATGGAAGCCCAGGCCTTCGGCGGTGAGGCTGAAGCCGATCATCATCAGGAAGCCCAGGCACAGCATGATCACTGTCGGATGGGCGTTGACGAAACGGGTCAACGGCTTGCTGGCGACGATCATGATGCCGATGGAGAAGATCACCGCGATCATCATCACCGACAAGTGCTCGACCATGCCCACGGCGGTGATCACCGCATCCAGCGAGAACACCGCATCCAGCACGACGATCTGCGCCACGATCGGCCAGAACGCGGCATGGCGGGTCACGCCGCCGCTTTGGGCAACATGGCCCTCGAGGCGTTCGTGCAGTTCCATGGTGGCCTTGAACAACAGGAACACACCACCGAACAGCATGATCAGGTCACGGCCGGAGAAGGTCTTGCCGAACACCTCGATCAGCGGCGCGGTAAGGGTCACCATCCACGAGATGCTGGCCAGCAGGCCAAGGCGCATGATCAGCGCCAGCGACAAGCCGATCACCCGGGCGCGGTCGCGCTGGTGCGGCGGCAGCTTGTCGGCAAGGATGGCGATGAACACCAGGTTGTCGATACCCAGCACCAGTTCGAGGACGATAAGCGTCAAAAGGCCTAGCCAGGCCGTAGGGTCGGCTAGCCATTCCATTAGCGGGTACTCACAGGGGATGCGTCACGAGGACGGGGGAAGGAAGGCCGGGATGGCCAGGGACTGGGGGGCTCCGCGAAGGTGCTCATAGGGACCTTGATAACAATTAGGGACGACGATCCTACAATCGAAGCAGAATTCTCTGATAGCGCAAAACTATTACAAAAGCTGTAAAGGGTATGACTCAGGCTTCAGGCCCACGTGGCAAGGCTTCGGCCTGCGCAGTCTTGGCCTTGGCCGGTGGCGTCAGGCGCAGCACCCGGTCGCGGCCGCCCTCGGCGAGCAGGTATCCACCCTTGCCATCCGGGACGATGGCCTGCGGCGCCTTCAGGTAGCTGAGAACCGTGTGGCGCGTACCATCACCATCGATACGCAACAGCCGCGCACGATGGGTCGAATCCTCGCTGATCCACAGCCCGCGCTGGTCGCAGAGCAGGAAGGTCGGGTTGCGCAGACCTTCGATCACCACCGGGTCATTCCCGCCTTCGCTCAACGCACGAATCTTGCCGGTGGCCTTTTCGGTATACAGCAGACGCCCGTCGGCGCAACGGGTCAGGCCCTCGGTTTCGGTGAGTCCCGAGCGCAACACGTCGAGCTCGCCGCTCTGCCAGTCATATCGCATCAACCGCCCATCCCCCTTGCGGTCCTCGATGGCGTAAAGATGCAGGCCATCGTTATACAGCCCCTGCACGTTGTTGCCGTCAAACAGCTGACTGACCTGGCCATCGCGCGACACGCTGACCGGTGCCCCGCCGATCTCCTGGCTGAACGCCCAGCCACCGTCGACAGCGACCATGCCGTCCGGCTTGGACAGGCCTTCGAGCACTACCATCCGGTCCCCCTCGGCAGTAATGCGCAGGATGCTGCCCTTGCCGCCGTTCAGCTCGCGACTGACCAGCAGGCTGCCGTCGTCCTGAGGCAGCAGCGAAGCGGCCCGGGTCACCGAGTTGTGCAGCACCTGCACGTTCCAGCCCTCGGCGGCCTGCACCGGGTAGAAGCTCTGCCAGGCGAAAAAGCCCACGCTACAGGCCACCAGGCCCGTGGTGACCGCCAGGGCGAGGCGGACACCGCGTTTGCGTTGCACATGCATCATCAAATCGGCTCCTGGAAAGTGCGGGCGATGCTAGCAAGGTGATGTGAAAAAAATGTCGATGCCACGATTTCCAGGCATTTTCCTACACACATCATTCAGCAAATGGATACCGAGTATTTCAACATTTAATTTGTGGATGATAGCGCCCGCCCCCTATGCTGTCCCGGCATCCCCTGCACGCACCGGCCGGTGTGGTCCAAGGCATGGGGAGAGAACAACAAAGTCGAGACCGTTCATGTCGAAATCCTCCTACTTCGCCCCCCACGGTGGGCACCCGGCTCAGACCGAGCTGCTGACTGACCGTGCCATGTTCACCGAAGCCTATGCCGTAATCCCCAAGGGCGTGATGCGTGACATCGTCACCAGCCACCTGCCGTTCTGGGACAAGATGCGCATGTGGGTCATCGCCCGCCCGCTGACCGGTTTCGCCGAGACCTTCTCGCAGTACATCGTCGAAGTCGCTCCCGAAGGCGGCAGCGAGCGCCCTGAACTGGACCCGAACGCCGAAGCGGTGCTGTTCGTGGTCGAAGGCGAGATCGACGTCACTGTCGAAGGCAAGCACCATACCCTCGTGCCGGGCGGCTATGCCTTCCTCGCCCCCGGCGCCGACTGGAGCCTGCGCAACAACAGCAAGGCCAACGTCACCTTCCACTGGCTGCGCAAGCACTACCAGAAGGTCGAGGGTCTGCCGGTTCCCGAGTCGTTCGTCACCCACCGCGACAACGCCACCGTCATCGAGATGCCGGGCACCGATGGCGCCTGGAAGACCACCCGTTTCGTCGACATGGCCGACATGCGCCACGACATGCACGTGAACATCGTGACCTTCCAGCCCGGCGGCGTGATCCCGTTCGCCGAGACCCACGTCATGGAACACGGCCTGTACGTCCTGGAAGGCAAGGCGGTGTACCGCCTGAACCAGGACTGGGTCGAGGTCGAGGCCGGTGACTTCATGTGGCTGCGCGCCTTCTGCCCGCAAGCTTGCTACTCCGGCGGCCCAGGCCCGTTCAGCTACCTGCTGTACAAGGACGTCAACCGTCACGTGCACCTGACGCTCAACCCGCAGCGTTGATGACCTTGCAGGAGCGGCAGCCCGCCGCTCCTGCAGTCTTGAGCCATACTGAGCGGACAATCCTCTCCCGGCTTCCCGCCATGACCTTCCATCGCCTTCTTCTTGTCCTGCTGCTCCTGCTGCCGGGCGCGTTGCCGTGGGCAGACGATTGGCAACTCGCGCACCAGGAAGATGGCATCGACGTCTACCTGGCCAGCGTCAGCGGTTCGGCCTACCAGCAGTTTCGCGGCGTCACCCGGATCAAGGCCAGTGTCCGTACCCTGAGCGACCTGCAGGAAAACCTGCGCGTGGCCTGCAAATGGCTGTACGCCTGCGCCGACATGCGCCTGCTGGAAGTGGACGGCGATACCACCTGGGTCTACCTGACCACCGCCCTGCCCTGGCCAGCCAAGCCCAGAGACATGGTGCTCAAGGTGCGCACCGAGCGCCTGGACGACGACACCTTGATCCGCCATCTGAGCGCCGAGCCTGGGCGGGTACCGACCGAGCCCGGGCTGATCCGCGTGCGCCGCCTCAGCGGCGAATGGACCATGCGTCCCTTGGGCGAGCGCGAGACCGAAGTCACCTACCAGCTGCGTGCCGACCCGGCCGGTGATGTGCCGGGTTGGCTGGCCAACCGTTTCGTGGTGGATGCGCCGATGGTCACCCTGCGCACCCTGCGCGCCGTGGCCGAACGCCAGCCGTAAAGCTCAGCGGCTGCGCAGCAGCAGCGACGCCGCGGCGCAGGCCAGCAGCGCCACGCACGACAGGTAGAACGCATCCGAATAGGCCATCAGGTACGCCTGCTCGCGCACGCTCTGGTCGATCAACGCCAGCGTCTGCATGACCTGTGGCGACTGCGGGTCGACCATTCCGCCCGGCAGGCGCTGTTGCAGCGCACCGTCGAACAGCGTCAGCCCTTCGCCGACCCGCACCGAATGAAAGCGCTCGCGCTGCGACACCAGTTGCGTCAGCAACGCCGTGCCCAGCGCGCCGCCGAGGTTGCGCAGCATCGAGATCAGCGCCGAGGCCGAGCCGGCCTGGGCCTTGTCCAGGCCTTTCACCGCCAGGACCGACAGCGCCACCATGATCAGCGGCTGGCCGATGCCGCGCACCACGGTCGATGGGATGATCACATTACTGCCCGAGTCCACTGTCAGCGTCGACCCCAGCCAACAGCCCAGGGCCATGATGGCGAAGCCGCTGGCCACCAGCAGCTTGGCGTTGAGCCAGCGCATCAGCCGGGGCAGCAGCGGCGCCAGCAGTAGCTGGACCATGCCGTAGGCGATCAGGCTCTTGCCGATCTCGCTGGCACTGTAGCCCTGTACCAGCGACAGGTAGTTGGGCACCAGGAACACCAGGCCGAAGGTGGCCGCGCCGAACACCGCCATGGCCAGGCTCGACACGCCGAAGTTGTAGCTGCCCAGCAGCCGCAGGTTGATGAACGGCCGCGCGCCCCACAACTGACGCTGGATGAACAGCGCCAGGGCGATCACTGCGACGAGGCTGAAGCCGACGATGAAGCGGGACTCGAACCAGTCCTTGCGCCCCCCCTCCTCCAGCACCACCTGCAATGCCCCCAACCCCAGCGCCATGGCCACGATGCCCAGCCAGTCGGCCTGGCGCAAAGCGCCGCGGTCTCCGGCCTGGCCCTTGATCGACCAGGCCACCGCCGCCAGCAGCGCCACCCCCGGCGGCAACTGCAGCAGGAAGATCCAGCGCCAGGAGTACATGTCGGTGAGCCAGCCGCCGATCGACGGCCCGGCGGCCTGGGCCACGCTGTTGGACAGGCTGAACAGCGCCATGCCCAGCGCCAGGCGGCTGGCCGGCAGCTCGGTGATGATCAGTTGCATCGACAGCGGGATCAGCACCGCGCCCGAGGCGCCCTGGATCACCCTCAGGCTGATCATCGCCTCCAGGCTGCCGGCCAGGGCGCAGCTCACCGAGCTGACCAGGAACACCGCTGAGCCCACCAGCATTACCCGGCGCAAGGAGAACACCTGCACCAGCCAGGCAGTCAGCGGAATCATGCTGATCTCGGCGACCAGGTACGCGGTCGAGATCCACGACCCTTCCTCGAAGCTCGCCCCCAGCGCCCCCTCGATCTCAGGCAGAGCGGCGCTGGTGACATGGACGTTCATGCCAGCCATGAAACAGCCGAACAGGCCGCCGATCACCGCCACCCAGGCGCGCAGGGAGACCTTGTCCTCAGCGCTCATGGCGGGCCTGCCGGGTGTCGACGGTGGCGATCACCGACATGCCGGGCAGCAGCCGTGGGCTGTCCTCGCCCTGCGGATCGAGGTGGATGCGCACCGGAAAGCGCTGGACGATCTTGGTGAAATTGCCGGTGGCGTTGTCCGGTGGCAGCAGCGCGAACACCGCGCCGGAGCCTGGAGATACGCTGTCCACCGTGCCGCGCCAGTGCTGGCCGAAGGTGTCAACCTCAAGCGTCACCGGCTGGCCGGGGCGCATCTGCGCCAGCTGGGTTTCCTTGAAGTTGGCCACCACGTACGCCTGCGCCACCGGCACCACCGCCAGCAGCGGCAGGCCGGGGGTAACGTATTGCTGCTGGCGCACCTTGCGCTGGCCGACCACGCCATCGAAGGGCGCGCGGATCTCGGTATCGGCCAAGGCGCTGCGTGCCAGGTCGGCCTCGGCACGGGCCTGATCGAGGTCGGCCTGACGCTGCAGCAGTTGCGCCTCCAGTTGCCTGCCCTGTTGCTCGAGCATGGCCTTGCGCGCGTGCTGGCGCGCCAGCTCGGCATCGGCGGCGCGCTGCATGGCCTGGGCCTGGATACGAGTGGCGCGGGCCTGCTCCATGCGTTGCACGCTTGCCGCCTGCCACTGGGCCAGGTGCTGGTAACGCTGCCAGTCGGCCTCGGCCCGCTGCGCCTCACCACGGCTACCACCGCGTTCGGCGTCGGCACGGGCGATGGCGTGGACCTGTTCATCCTGCTCGGCGGCAAATGCGCGCAGACGCATGCGCTGCACCTGCAACGCAGCCTCGCTGACCGCCAGATGCGCCTCAGCCTTGCGCAGGCGGTCGCGAAAATCGCGCTCGTCCAGGCGTACCAACAGGTCGCCGGCCTTGACCGTGGCGTTGTCCGCCACCGCCACCTCGGCCACGTAGCCACTGACCCGGGCACTGATTGGCGCCCAGTCGGCGCGCACGTAGGCGTCGTCGGTCTGTTCCAGGAAACGCCCGTCGAGCCACCAGTAGGCGCCATAAGCCGCCACCAGCAACCCCAGGCCCCCGGCCAGGCCGAAGCGCAGCAGGCGCTGGCGGCGCCTGGCGCGGATTTGCTCGAGGGTGTGCTGGGGATCTGGGCTGACCGCCTGGTTCATGCTGGGCTCCATCCGATGGGGGGAGCGCCAGAGTACGGAATCTGAGATTGTCGTTCGCTCGCGAACAGGCTTTTGATCGTCGCAAAATGGACAGCAGATCAACCCTCCGAGCGGACCACTTTCAATGTTGCAAGAATGCCACCACCTGCTCTGTGGCCGTTATCGGATCTTCCTGCATGAAGCAGTGCCCACCCGCTACCTGCTGCGCGCTCACCTGGCCATTGAGCGTCACCAGGCGCTGCACCGAGTGCGGCACGAACGGATAGGTCTGCTCGCCGTAGAGGATCCGCGTCGGCGTCTGGATACGGCCCAAATGCTGCCACATGCGCTCGGGGAACGAGCTGAAGATCTCCACCTCGCGACTGGGCCGGCACTTGAGCACCACCCCCTCCCCGCAATCGCCTATGGCGTGCTCCACATAGGCCTGCAAGGCCGCATCGGTCCAGCCCTTGAAGATACCGCGCCCCTGCAGCGAGGCCTGGGCCGCCTCACGGTCGGGCCAATGGCTGCGGCGGGTGGCCGCCTTGCGCGCCAGGGCATGACGCCGATGTAGGCCAACCATGGCGGCGGCGCCCATCACCCCGATCATGCGCCGGCTGAACAGGACGGGATCCAGCAGCACCGCACGCTGGAACAACTGCGGCTCGGCAGCCAGGATCAAGCCAGTGAGCACGCCACCGAAACTGTGGCCCAAGGCAAAGCGCGGCACGTCGCCATAGTCGCCGCGGCCGGCCTCGAAGGCCTCCACCGCCAGCGCTGCGGTGCGGTTCCAGCCAAGGAACACGCCACCATGGTCGCTGTCGCCATGGCCCTGGACATCGCTCAGCCACAGGTCGAAATGTTCGCCCAGACGCATCAGCATGGGCTGGTAGGCCAGGCTGCAGAAGCCATTGCCATGCAGGAAATGCAGCAGCGGCCTGCCACTGGCGGGGGTGCGCCATCCGCGCAGGGTGAAACCTTCGGCGCATTCATGGGACCAGGGAATCAACTCCATCGACTGCACTCATCGGCTCTAGGAAAACGCCGATTCTACAAACAGCAACGGATACAGTGAAATCACCAGCAGCACGGCCATCAGGACATTGAACAGCACCACCGCGCGCGGATTGCGCAGCAGGTTGCGCAAGGCACTGCCGAACATCACCCAGATGCCGACGCTGGGCAGGTTCACCAGGGCGAACACCGTGGCGATGACGATCACGTTGAACACGTAGCCCTGGGCCGGGGTGTAGGTGGTGATCGCCCCGATCGCCATCACCCAGGCCTTCGGGTTGACCCACTGGAACGCCGCGGCCCCCCAGAACCCGAGCGGTTTGCGGCTGCCATTGGTGTCGCCGGACATCGGCCCGGAGGTGGCGATCTTCCAGGCCAGGTACAACAGGTAGGCCGCGCCCGCGTAGCGCAGGATGCTGTACAACGGTGGCCAGGCCTTGAACACCTCGCCAAGCCCAAGACCAACCGCCAGCACCATCACCATGAAGCCGACGCTGATGCCCAGCGCGTGGGGAATCGTGCGGCGCACGCCAAAATTGACCCCCGAGGCCAGCAGCATGGTGTTGTTCGGACCGGGGGTAATGGAAGAGACGAAGGCGAACAGGACGAACGCGCTGAGCAGATCGAGCGAGGCAAGCATGGCGGCAGTTTCCGGCTTTTCTGATTATCGAAATGCCACGGTAGCGGAGGCTTGTAGGAAATGACCGGTACAGTTACGCAAAATTGAATGAATACACATTTCTGTTTCACTCAATTGCGTGCCTCCATGCCATCGTCGCAGCAAAGCTGCGGCAAATCTTCCGCCAGACACCTGGCGGTCTTCCCTCATCCTACCTGACACTACTGAAGCCTTCGCACCCTATCCCGTACAAGGAAGCCCCATCATGTCCGTGACCGTCCGCCCCGCAGTGCTGGCCGACGCCGCCCAGATCCTGGCCTTCATCACCGAGCTGGCCGACTACGAGCGCGCCCGCCACGAAGTGGTGGCGTCCCTCGCCGACATCGAGCACAGCCTGTTCGACGCAGGCAGCACGGTGCGTAGCCTGATTTGCGAGCGCGACGGCCAGGCCATCGGGTTCGCCGTGTATTTCTACAGCTACTCCACCTGGCTGGGGCGCAACGGTATCTACCTCGAGGATCTCTACGTCACCCCGCAGCAACGCGGTGACGGCGCGGGGCGCAAGCTGCTGCGGCATATCGCCCGGGAGGCGGTGGAAAACGGCTGTGGGCGCCTGGAGTGGAGCGTGCTGGACTGGAACGAGCCGGCCATCGGTTTCTACCAGTCTCTGGGCGCCGAGCCACAGGACGAGTGGATCCGCTATCGTCTCGACGGCGAGCGCCTGCGTCAGTTCGCCGAGGGCTGAGGCGCCTCGCCCGGAAACGCCGTCTGGGCCAATGCCGGCACCTCGACGCGGCTGCGCTGGCCGCCGCGCTCGATCACCAGGCCGCGACCCTCGATAGCCATCAGGCGCATCCCGCGAGCTAGCTCCTCGCCACTGCGCACGGCGCGTGCCGGGCCGCCGTCGAGGCTGACGATGGCCACGGCGCCTTGGCTGCCGGCCATCACCCCGCTGACCTGGATCTGCACCTGCAGGGGAATATCGGCAAACCATCGCCCGGCCGCTGTTTCGGCTACTACCGGGGCGTCGGCAGCCCGGGCCGTGGCCTGCCCCGCCGCTGGCGGCCACAACAGCTGCCCCCAGGTCGCCAGCCCGGCCATCGCGACCAGCAGCCCCAGCGCCTGCAACAACAGCCCGAGTGACAAGTTGGGACGAACGATACGCATGGTCACGCGCTCCTTGTGTGCCTGCGCCCAAGCATACCGGGTGATTCTCACGGTTTTGTTTCACACGCCGATCATCTTGCTCGGGCAAGCTGCCTTGCCAGGACAAGGAGCGCCCCGTGAACGGACAACGTGGTTTCACCCTGATAGAACTGATGGTGGTGTTGGTGATTGTCGGCATCGCCAGCGCCGCCATCAGCCTGAACATCCGCCCCGATCCGGGCAAGCAGTTGCGCGCAGACGGCGAGCGCCTGGCGCGCTTGCTGGAGCTGGCGCAAAGCGAAGCCCAGGCCGACGGTCAGCCGCTGCGCTGGCAGAGCGACCACGACGGCTACCGCTTCGTGCGCGCCGATGGCCAGGTGCTGGCGGAGGGACCACTCAAGCCGCGCCGCTGGCAGGCCGAGACAGTGAAGGTGCAGGCCGAGCCCCGTGGCGCGGTGTGGCTCGATGGCG
The DNA here is from genome assembly GCF_050586565.1 of Pseudomonas sp. WC1. NCBI lineage: Bacteria > Pseudomonadati > Pseudomonadota > Gammaproteobacteria > Pseudomonadales > Pseudomonadaceae > Pseudomonas > Pseudomonas sp. WC1. Next base: position 30,257 of record NZ_JBOBDQ010000005.1, on the reverse strand, counting down.
AGTGGATCGGCGCCCCCCTGACCCTGCGCCTGCACAGCGGCACGCTGCGGCTGGAACTGGCGCGCAACGCCGCCGGGCAGGTGCGGGTGAGCCAGCCATGACCCGCCAACGCGGTTTTACCCTGATCGAAGTGATGATCGCCATCCTGCTGATGGCGGTGGTCAGCCTGATCGCCTGGCGTGGCCTGGACAGCGTCAGCCGCACCGACCAGCACCTGCGCCAGGCCAGCGATGACCATCAGGCGGTGATGCGTGTGCTGCAGCAGCTGGAGCGCGACCTGGCCATGCGTGCCACGGTGGAACTGGTCGAGCCGGTGTTGCCCGGCCACGAGCCGCCGGGCAAGCCCTTGCTGCCCGCCATGCGTGTCCGCGCCGAGCGCCTGGAGCTGGTGCGCGCCGGTGCCGTGTCTGGCAGCGGCCTGCAGCGAGTGCGCTGGTATGTACGCGGGAGCACCTTGTACCGCGCCGCCGCGCCACTGCGCGAAGGCTTCCCATTGCCCGCGCCGAAAGCCGCGGTGGCGGTGCTGGACAACGTCAGCGCATTCAGCCTGCGCACCTGGCAGGCCAAGGGCGGCTGGCGCTCCCCGGCCAGCGAGGCCGACGACAATCCCATCGGGCTCGAGGTGCGCCTGAACCGGCGCGGTCCCCAGGGCGAGGAACACTACCGCCAGGTGCTGGGGCCATTCAACTGACCAGCACCACCCCGCCGGGCAGTTCCAGGCAGCGCGCGCCATAGGCGACGCGGATCAGCTCAGCGGCCTGGCGCAACTGATCGAAACTGAACCGCGCCTGCACCCGGCGGCGCCCCAGTGACGGGTTGAGCAGTACCAGGCGCCCGGGGCGGTAGCGGTTGATCTCGTCGATTACCTGGGTCAATGGTGCATCACGGAACACCAGCATGCGCTCGCGCCATGCCGTCACCTGGCCAATGTCGAAGGCCTCGGGCACGCCGACGCCTTGCGCGCCATAACGCAACTGGCGGCCGGCCGGCAGCGCCTCGAGCCGGCCCTGGGCAAAGATGCGCAGTTCGCCACTCAGGCAGGTGACGCACACGCCGTCGTCGTCCTCCCGCACATTGAATCGGGCCTGCTCGGTACTGATCACCCCTTCCTGCGCCCGCACCTGCATGGGCTGGCGGGCCTGTACTTCGATTTCGCCTGCCAGCAGGGCGATACCCTGTGCCTCGCGGCTGACGCGTGTGCGCACGTTCAGTTCCAGTTCGACGCCAGGCGCCAGTTCGACCCGCTGCTGCTCATCCACCTGGGTGACGAACGCCGCAGGCGGCGCCATGGCCTCGTCCAGCCAGCCGCCACGCCAGGCAACCACCGCCAGTGACGCGGCCAGCGCCCCGCCCAACAACGCCCGGCGCCCGAGCAGCGGCGCCGATGGCGCCTGGCTGGCTTGCTGCGCCGCTGGCCCGAGCAAACACCAGAGCTGACGCGCCTGGGCGAACGCCTCGGCGTGCGCCGGGCTGCGTGCACACCACTGGCGCAGGGCCTGGGCATCGGCCTGGGTAGCCTGGCCGGAGGTCAGCCGCAACAGCCAGCCCTGGGCCTGGCGCTGCAAGTCGGGATCGGGCGGAATCTGGGGCATGGTGCTCACATGAAGAGGTCGACTATCGTTCAAGACGGTTTTCCCGCGCCGGGACCGAAGCGTTGAAACACTTTTCTGTCCAGACGCATCGCGCAATGCCCCAGTGCCGCCTTGAGTTCCTTCTCCACGGTGCGTGTGGAAATGCCGAAGCGCTGGGAGATTTCCTGGTGCGATGCCTCCTCCAGCCGCGCGGCGATGAAGATCCGCCGACGTCGGGCCGGCAGCTCGTAGAGCGCGCCCAGCAGGCTCTGGATCTCGCGCTGACCGCCGACGATGCGTGCCGGGTCCTGGTCCTCGGCCACCTGCAGCAGCGTTTCGATCTCCGCGCCGGTGAGCAGCCGGGCATCGGCCTCGCGGCGGTCGGCGGCAACGTTCAAGGCCATGCGGTACAGGTAGGCACCAGGCTTGTGCAGGTCGTGCGCGGCGTCCATGCGATCCACGCGCAAGTAGGTTTCCTGCAGCACGTCGTTGGCCAGGTCGTCCGAGCCGAGCCGCCGCCTCAGACGGACCCTGAAGGTGTCGTAGGAGGTCAGAAACAGCTTGACCAGCGCACTGTCCCGAGGTTTGTTCATGCCGCCGCAGCTCCTTGCGAAAGAGGGCAATCCATAGGTTCCGGGCGCAGCAACAGGGTCAGCGGCTGTGCCAGTGAAGTCGGCGGCGCCTGCTCCAGGCGCACCGCCCGCAGCCGCTCGACCAGCGCGGCATCGCGGGCAAAGTCGCCCGTGGAGGCCAGCAGCCGGCTCTGCACCAGTTGCCCGCTGGCATCGATCCAGACCTGCACGGCCGCCCGGTAGCTGCCCGGGCGGGTCGACGGCCAAGCGCACAGAGCGCGCTCGACCGCGTGTTGCAATGCCACCGCATAACTGCCCGACGCCGGGCCTTCACTCCGGCCACGCCCGGGCGTTGTTCGCAGGCGCAACGGTTGCAGGGTGAATCCACCGCTGCCGTGGCGCGCCTGCAGACCGGTACCTTGCAACAAGCGATGCAAACCCTCGCGCGGCGTGTAGCGGCCGCGCAGCGGGCTGGAGCGCTGGCCGGCGAGCAACGCCTGGTCGACCAGCACCGCCAGGCCACTCTGCCGGCCGAAGCTGTCCAGCGCCCGGTCCAGCGCCTGCGCCGGTAGGTCGAAGGTCAGTATCGGCTGGCCACGCGCCCCTGGCGCCGCCACCAGCCAGGCCAGTATCAGCGCGCCGGCCACAAGCAATGCACGCACGGGAGATCTGGCCTCCTTGCTGGCCGCCGTCGCCGGGGGAAACGTCATCCTGGGGCCTGTGTATGACGCTGTGGTGACAGGCCTCGGCAATCAAAGCTTCACCCCGTCCCATGCTGGCAGCGAATAGACTGGCGCAAGGAATGACTGCACGGAGAAGCACCATGATTCGACTGTCGCTGATCACTTTGCCGCTGCTGCTGGCCTGCGCCCTGCCGGCGCTGGCCGAACCGTCCAAGGGCTGCATCGACGTGCAGGTCGGGCAATCGCGGGCACTGGCCTACGACTGTCTGACCCGACAGCTGCAAGGGGCCGATCCGCGCGCCGCCAAGGGCCTGCGCGATCAGCTCGACCCGGTCAGGCAGATGCAGCGCAGGGCACCAAACCAGATGGGCTTGGCGACACCGGCAGCGACCTCCACGCGCATGGGCAACAGCTTTGGCAGTTCGGTGTTGCCACAGCGGCCTTGATGGGTCTGACGATGGATCTACAGCGCTTGATCTCACAGGCGCTGCAACTCTCCCGCCAGCCACCAACCACTACCCCTCCCTGCGCAACAGATAGGTATCCATGATCCACCCCTTGCGCCGTCGCGCCTCATCGCGCAACTGAAGGATGCGCCCCTTCACCGCCTGCAACGGCCCGCTCACCAGCAGCTCGTCCGGCGTGCCCAGGTAGGCGCCCCAGTAGATCACCAGTTGCGGATCATCCAGGGCGGCGAACGCGCACTGGCCATCGAGCATCACCAGCACATTGTCGATCCGCGTCTGTTCGCCCAGGCGTCGCCCCGGCAGCACGGTCAGCGGCTCGCCGATACGGTTGAGCGGGATCTGGTGACGGGCGGCCAGCGCCTGGATGCTGCTGATGCCGGGAATCACCTGCAAGGCAAGCGTCAGGCCGCGTTCGCGGACCAGGTCGAGAATACGCAGGGTGCTGTCGTACAACGCCGGCTCGCCCCAAAGCAGGAACGCGCCGACATCATCGCTGCCCAGCTCATCCTCGATCAGCCGGGCGTACAATGCGGCGCGCTGGGCGTGCCAGTCCTGCACGGCGCCGACATAATCCGGCGCCTGGCCGTCCCGGCGCGGGTCCTCGACCTGCACCAGGCGGTAACCGCCCTCGGGCAGGTAGCGCTCGAGGATGGCCCGGCGCAGGCGCACCAGTTCGTCCTTGTCGCTGCCCTTGTCGAGCACGAAGAACACCGTGGCGCGCCGCAGCGCCTCCACCGCCTCGTAGGTGACCTGGCGAGGATCGCCCGGTCCGATACCGATCAGTAGAAGCTGTTTCATCGCCTGCCCTGCCTGGTTGCCGGTGGTCATTGTCGACCGACCACCGACCGTTTGGCAAAGCGGGTCAGAAGATCGAGAAGTTGTAGCTTACAATGACCCGGGTTTCGTCCATGTCACGCGCCCACTTCTCGTAGTTGCTGCGGTAGGTGGAGTTGCGCAGGCGCACGCTGACGTCCTTGAAGGTGCCGCTCTGCACCTGGTACTTCAGCTCGCTGTCGCGTTCCCATTCCTTGCCTTCGGCGTTGCTGCCAGGGACCTTCACATTGTCGCCATTGATGTAGCGGGTGAAGAAGGTCAGGCCGGGCACGCCCAGGGCCTTGAAATCGTAGTCGTAGCGCACCTGCCAGGAACGCTCCTGGGCGGCGGCGAAGTCGTTGACCTGGGCATAGTTGACCAGATAGGGGTTGGTGCCGTCGAGGTACGGCATGGCGCTGTCGCCGTACATGCGCTGCCAGCCGGCGCTGAGCTTGTGCCCACCCAGGCTGTAGCCAAGCATGCCGCTGAAGGCGCGGTGGTCGATGCGCCCGGCACGGGCATTGCCGATGTCGTCGCTCTTGATCACCCGCAGGTCCGCCGACAGCGTGCCGACTTCCAGCGGCTGGCTGGCGACCAGCCCGAGGAAGTGCTGGCGGTAGATGTTTTCCAGCTTGGACACCTGGTACTGCGCGCTGACGCGGTCGTTGAAGCGGTAGTCGACGCCGGCCAGGTCGAAATGATCGGCCTCGATATCGCAGGCATAGCGCTTGTTCTTGCAGTGCACGCGGATGTCCTGGCGGTCGGTGGAATCCCGCGCGGTGTACTGGTTCAGGCGTGCCAGGGTGAACTTGAGGTCGCGCACTTCCTCGGAGGTCAACCAGGCGCCATGGAACATGGTCGGCAGCAGGCGCCCATCGTTGTACTTGAGCAGCGGCACGTCCGGCATCATCGAACCGTACTTGAATACCGTGTTGGACACCTTCACCTTGCCGGCGATGCCCATCTTGGCGTACTGGTCGGCGGAATGGCGCGGGTCGTGCCCGGACGACGGCAACAGGCCGCTATTGCTGTCGGCGGGACTGGAGTCGAGCTTGAAACCAATCATCCCCAGCGCATCCACGCCGAATCCGACCGGTCCCTGGGTATAACCGGACTGAACATTGAGAATAAAGCCCTGCGCCCACTCTTCGCGCTTCGACGCGCCTTGCTTGGAACTGGTGTGGCCGTCACGGAAGTCCCGGTTGAAATAGACATTGCGTGCTTCGACCTTGGCACTGCTGTCTTCAAGAAAACCGGCGGCCTGGGCGTTGACACCGGCACACAGGAAGAACAAGCCGGCAACTCGGCGCCCGGGGGCGAGGGGGAAAGGGGCAAACATGCGAAGGAACATCCAGAAGAAAGACGAAAAACCATCCGGGCAGTCATCTGCACCGGCACTACGCGATGAACGAATACACTTCGACCATCATCCATAATTTTCCGCCAAGGGCTCTAGCCTAAGCCATGGGACCATGGTCTAAGGTGGTTGGCCGGGTCTTTTCGAATAACGCGTAAAAAATCGGCAAAGTTCCCGAGTAATTGATAGAAAGTTTGCTGTTTACCCACTCGCAAGCGACTACTACACTCTCGCTTAGCGAACAGCTTTACCCATCCACGTGGCCGGCGTTCAGTCTGGTTTCATGTTCGTCACGTCCCGCCACGGCAGACTTACAGGAGTGAAGACAGTGTCCAGACTTGCAGAGTTTCGTGCTGCCGAAAAAGCGCTCAAGGAACAGATGGCACAACTGGAAGCGCTGAAAAAGGATGCCGGCCTTAAACGCGAAATCGAATTCGAGCAGAAACTAGTCGGCCTGATGAAAAGCTATGACAAGAGCCTGCGCGATATCATCGCCATTCTCGACCCGAAAGCCGTGACCCGCGCCCCGGCCGCGGTCAAGCAGCAACGCCGCCCGCGGGTGGTAAAGGTCTACGCGAACCCCCATACCGGCGAGCGGATCGAGACCAAAGGCGGCAACCACCGCGGGCTGAAAGCCTGGAAGGAACAGTACGGGGCGCAGACGGTGGAAAGTTGGGTGCGCTGATGAAACCTCGACACCTGCTTCACACTTTTTTCACACCCGCAGGCTCAGTATCGAACCAGCTAAAGGACTAGCGACCCCATCACGCGCCCGCACATGCGGGCCTCTAATTCCGGCGCCCCGCACTCGTGCGGGGCGCTTTCATTTGCGCTGCTGGTTGACTTCCGTATCATGGCAAACCTATTCAAGGCCCTGATTCCGGAGTACCCATGAGCCTGCACGATCTGCAAACCCTCCCCGGCGTGACCGCCCAACCAGACACCGCCACCGCCCAATTCGTGTTCAACCACACCATGCTGCGGGTCAAGGACATCGAGAAGTCCCTGGACTTCTACACCCGCGTGCTGGGCTTTCGCCTGGTGGACAAGCGCGACTTCCCGGAGGCGGCTTTCAGCCTGTATTTCCTGGCCCTGGTCGACCCGGCGCAGATTCCTGCCGATGACGCCGAGCGCCATCAGTGGATGAAATCGATCCCAGGCGTACTCGAGCTGACCCACAACCACGGCACCGAGAACGACCCCGACTTCGCCTACCACAATGGTAATACCGACCCACGCGGTTTCGGCCACATCTGCATTTCGGTACCGGACGTACGTGTTGCCTGCGCCCGCTTCGAGGCGCTGGACGTCCCGTTCCAGAAGCGCCTGCAGGATGGCCGCATGAACCACCTGGCCTTCGTCAAGGACCCGGACGGCTACTGGGTCGAGGTCATCCAGCCGACCGAACTCAAGGGCTGATACCCACCGGTCGCGCTCGTCGGGCCGGGAACCCTCGGCCCCTCGCTGTGGTATATGGAAGTAACGCCTGTTCCAAGCCACAGCGAGGTAAGGACGATGCAAACCCTTCACTGTGAATACCGCGACCACACCATCACCGCCAGCGTGATGCCCCACCCCGACTCTCCCCTGCCCTATGCTGCAGGCTGCGTGATCACCGACCCTGCCGGCCACAGCAGCAGGCGACTATCGATGCCGATGAAGTTCTTCGCCGACCTGGAGAATGCCCAGCACGTCTCCCTGGCCCATGGCCGGGCACTGGTTGACCAGCAGCTGGATGACAAGGATCAGCGGGTGTTCTGATAACCCCACGCCAGCAGCCAGCCCCCACAGTGTGGGAGCCGGCTTGCCGGCGATGCGGCGCGCAGCGGCGCCCTTCTACACCTAATCAGCCTTCACGGGCATACGCCACGGCCGCCGCCACCTGTTCGGCTGTCGGCCGGACCCCGGTGTACAACACGAACTGCTCCAGCGCCTGAAGCGCGATGACGTCGAGGCCGGTGATCACCGGTTTGCCCAGCGCCTCGGCGGCGCGGATCAGCGGTGTGCGTGCCGGCAGTGCAACCACATCGAATACCCGCTCGGCCGCCGCGATTGCGGTTTCGCTGAAGGCCAGCTGGTCGGCCTCCGGACCCCCGGCCATGCCGATCGGCGTGACGTTGATCAGCATCGGCGGGCAACGGTCCTGCAGTTCAGGCAGCCAACGGTAGCCGCAAACATCCGCCAGTTGCCGCCCGGCCTGCTCGTTGCGGGCGACGATGATGCCGTCGCGAAAACCAGCGTCGCGCAGCGCGCTGGCCACCGCCTTGGCCATGCCACCGCTGCCGCGCAGGGCGAAGCCGGTCGCCGGGTCGACCCGCCGCTCGGCCAGTAGCTGCCGTACCGCCAGGTAGTCAGTGTTGTAGGCCTTCAGATGGCCTGCGGTATTGACCAGGGTGTTCACCGAGTCGATGGCCGCAGCCGAGGGGTCGACCTCGTCCACCAAGGCCAGGCAGGCTTCCTTGTAGGGCATCGATACGCCGCAACCGCGAATACCCAGGGCGCGGATGCCGGCCACGGCGGCCGGCAGGTCCTGGGTGGTCATGGCCTTGTAGTAATAGTCCAGGCCCAACTGCTGATACAGATGGTTGTGAAAGCGTACGCCGAACGTACCGGGGCGCCCGGCCAGGGAAATGCACAACACGGTGTTCCTGCTCGGTGAATGGCTCATCGCGGCTCCTCTGTCATGGCTGAATCGATTGCGCCAGCGTACCAGACCCCGCCGCCGGTCGCCCCTTACATAACCTTTACCCTTTGCCATGGCGCGGTTGACCGAGAGTGCGGTCATAGTAGACAGACCCCGAACGTGGGGTTGTCTTGCGAGGTGTCGCCATGAAGCGTTTCATCCCCGGAATCGCCCTGCTGGTCGGCGCGCTGGCAATCAGCGGGCAAGCCTCGGCCCATGGTGGCGGCTGGTACGGCCCGGGGCCGGTGATCGGCGCGGCCGTGGTGGGCGCGGTGGTCGGGGCGGCCGTATCGGGCGGCCACGACCGCACTGTCTACGTCGAACGCCAACCGGCCTACTATCCACCGCCACCGGTCTATGTGCAGGCGCCGCCACCGCCGGTGTATTACCAGCCCTATGTGGTCGAGCGCTATGTGCCCGCCCCGCCGCCGGTCTACCGCCGCTATTATGGCCCGCCGCCGGTGTACTACGGCCCGCCGCGCTGGTAAGCGGCATAGTTGATAAAAGCAATGACCACTATCGAGGACATTGATTTCAAACCCTGAAGACGCCTGGGTAAGGTAGGGCCATGTTCGAGAGGAGATCCGCCATGGCCCCGATCCAGATCATGTCCGTTGTCGGCAGCGCAGTCCCCAGCAGCCTGCGCCAACAGGGCCTTTTGGCCTGCTGGTACCTGCTGCGCGACGGTGAAGCCATCAGCGGCCCGTTGACCAGCCGCCGCTGCGCCGAGACCCTGGCCGGCCGCTTGCTCGACCAGACCTTGGTCGCCTGACCCCGAATTTGTTGTGTGTTGCTCCCTAAGCCCTTGTAGCCCGCCACCCGGCGGGCTTTTTTTGCTCGCCAGCCAGCCGCCTACAAATGCCCCGCCCACACGGCAAGTGGCAGTGGCGGTTGCTGGTCGAGGATACGGCGCCAGATCAAGCTCAACCGCTCGCCATCGAATAGGGAGGCGGCACCGCCACCAATCCAGCCCCTGGGCTGGATCACCGTCCATTGCCCTGCGGCATCACGCCGGGCCATTTCGAAGCGGAAACTGTAGTTGCCTGGCATGCCCATGCGCAGGTCGGTGACCACCAGCGAGTCACCCATGATGTCGTAGCGCAGCCAGTCATCGGTGAACCAGCGCAGGCGCTCGTACAGTGGCGAGCCCGCCAGTACCTTGGCAGCCTCCAGATTGCGCGACTGGTGCAGCATCTCCGGAGGTTCGCGATCGAACCCGCTGCTCACGCCCTCGTAGTAATCGCCATCCGGGGTTTTCGCCAGCACCCGCCAGATCAGGCTGTTGAAGGCGATGGGCACCGCGCGGACCTCACTGGCCTCGACCCCCTGCGCCTGCAAGGCCAGGTGGAAACGTTGCTCGGCGGCCATGCGCCCGGCCAGGCCGAAGCCCAGGTAGAGCGTGCTGAGTCCCAGTGCCAGGCACAGCATCGCGGTCGCCCTGCCCTTCAGGCCCCTGATCGCCGCATAGCCCACCGCCAGCAGCAACGGCACGGTATACACCGGGTCGATGATGAATACCGCCGCCCAGCTTTCCGGCGTCAGGTGCAGGGGCCAGAACAGCTGGGTGCCATAAACGGTGAAGGCGTCGAGCACCGGGTGGGTGACCAGTGCCAGCCAGAAGGCCAGGAACAGCCTGCCTGGGGTATAGCCTCGGCCTGGCCAACGCCAGGCGACCAGCCAGGCAAGCAACAGGGCCAGGCCGGTCAGGACGAAGATCGAATGGGAAAAGCCACGGTGGAAGGTCATCTGCGACACCGGGTCGGCGTAGCGGATCACCACATCCAGGTCGGGCAATGTCCCCAGGGCGGCGCCGTAGATCAGCGAGCGGCGGCCCTGGATACGGCCCAGTACGGCGCCTTGCAGGGCCGCGCCGAGCACGGCTTGGGTGATTGAGTCCACGGCAAACGTCTCGTGCAGGGTCTATCAGATGGCGTGACGCAACATCGCCAGTACCTGCGCATGCAACGCCGGATCGCCACACGCCACCACGCAGCCCCCGTCCTGGGCCGAGCCGCCATCCCAGGAGGTGATGACCCCACCCGCGCCTTCGATGATCGGCATCAACGCCTGCACGTCGTACGGCTGCAGGCTGGCCTCGACGATCACATCGACGAATCCGGACGCCAGCATGCAGTAGGCATAGCAATCACCGCCATAACGCATCAGCCGGGCCTTGCCGGCGACCGCCTCGAACGCCGCCTTGCGCGCCGGGGTGTCGAACATGTCGGGGGTGGTGCACATCAGCGTGGCCGACGCCAGGTCGGCGCAGGCGCGGGTCTTAAGCGCCTTGCCATTGCGCCAGGCGCCGTGCGGGGTGCCGATGAAGCGTTCGCCGGTGAACGGCTGGTTCATCACCCCGAGCACCGGGCGGGTACCGTCGTTGAGAGCGATCAGCGTGCCCCACAGCGGCAGGCCGGTGATGAAGGCGCGGGTGCCATCGATCGGGTCGAGTACCCAGGTCAGCGGGCTGCTGCCCAGTGCCGCGCCCTGCTCTTCACCCAGTATACCGTGGGTGGGATAGTGAGCCTGGATCAGCGCGCGCATGGCCTCTTCGGCGGCCTTGTCGGCGATGGTCACAGGGTCGTACAGGCGCCCCCCCTTGTCCTCGACATCCAGGCTGGCACGAAAGTAAGGCTGGATCGCCGCCGCGGCGGCATCGGCCAGTTGCTCGGAGAAAGAGCGGAATTCGCCGATCTGTTCAGCGCTCAGGGACATGGGGCGGTCTCGTTGTGGGATGGGATGCGCATCATACCCGAGTCGTGCGCGGACACACCTGCGGCGTCACCCATGATATTGTTATGCCATTATCGCCGCTTCATTTAACCGTCACTGATTCGTTGTACTAGGATAGCTAGCAGCCCCGATCGCCCGGCCGACAGTCAAGGATGCTGGTTGCTGGCGCAAGGGCCTCCGTTCCACCGTCTATCATGGATGACACGATGAATTCGCACCTGCTTTTTCCGCAGATCGGTAAAGTCATAGCCAGTACCGGCAGCCGCCATTTCCCCCGGCACCTGCACGACCTGATCCAGACCCACCTGACCATCGACGCCACGCATATCCGCCAACTGCGCATCAACCCGGCCTGCGCCAGCCAGCCAGACGCGACCCTGATCAGCGAGACGGTGTTCAGCGCCGGCGATACGGGTGACGGCTTCGACGACCCGGCGCGCCTGCACCTGGCTCGGCGCAAGGATGGTTTCCGCTACGAAATCACGGTCTTGCGGGCCGACACCCGCGTTGGTTTCTCAGCTACCGATCGCAGCCGGCTGGAGGACATTTCGCCCTTGTTGCTGCCCATGCTGGAAAAACACATCAATGCCCTGCAGCCTGCCGCGCCGGTACCCGCAGACCCTGACAGCCTCGAACAGCGTTTTCTCGAACGCCTGCGTCAGACCAGCATCCGCCTGTCGGAACGTGAGATGCAAGTGTGCGAGGGCTTGCTGGCCGGGCGCACGGCGCCGCAGCAAGCCGAGCATCTGCGGCTCAAGGTCAATACGGTGGAAAGTTACCTGCGCCGGGCGGCGATCAAGCTGGGCATCAGCGGCCGCCACTCGCTGATGCGCTGGATGTATGCAGAGATCTAGTGTGGTGTTTCACAAATAACGACCATAACTCGCGGCGCTTTTTTTGCGCTCATGCGGCGTTGTCGCTCCTCGCCGTAGCTGGGCTACGACTCGTCGCGACGCCTTGCTTGAGCACAAAAATCGCTGCGATTTATTGGTCGTATTTGCAAAACACCACACTAGCCAGACCGAATGCCCACAGGCACGCAAGATCGAGCACCGCGGAAGCGGCGCTCGATCCCGAGCGCTCAGGCCTAGTCCCGTGCCAACGCCTCGATAGGGTCCAGACGCGCCGCATTGCGCGCCGGCACGAAGCCGAACACGATGCCGATCAAGGTCGAGCAGACGAACGCCGTGACCACCGACCCCAGTGAAAACACCATCTCCCACTGCTTGACGAAAAGCGCGAACAGATACCCGATCCCATAGGACAACCCGATCCCGATCACCCCGCCGATCAGGCAGACCATCACCGCCTCCACCAGGAACTGCTGGCGGATATCCGACTGCCGCGCCCCCACTGCCATGCGGATGCCGATCTCGCGGGTGCGCTCGGTAACCGACACCAGCATGATGTTCATCACCCCGATCCCCCCCACCACCAACGAAATCACTGCGATCAGCGACAGCAGCAGGGTCAGCGAGCGGCTGGTCTTCTGCACGGTCTGCATGATGCTGTCGAGGTTGTTGGTGAAGAAATCCTTGGTGCCGTGGCGCTGCAGCATCAGTTTGTTGACCTCCTCCTCCACCCGCTTGCTCGGCATGCCGTCCTTGATCCGCACACTGATGCTGTCCAGGTGGCGCTGGCCAAGCACGCGCCCGGCGGCGGTCTCGTAGGGCATCCACACGTTCAGGGTGTTGCCGGCGACGAACAGGTTCTTGTTCTCGGCGGTCACGCCGATCACCGTGCACGGCAAGTTGCCGACCAGGATCACCTGCCCAAGCGGGTTGAACCCATCGCCGAACAGGCGCTTGCGCGTGTTGTGGTCGATCACCACCACCTGTGCCTGGCGCCGGGCATCATCGGCGCTGAACACGATCCCTGCGGCCAAGGGGATGTTGCGCACCTGGAAGTACTGCTCGCTGACACCGTTTAGCTGCACATCGGCGTCGATGTTGCGGTAGCGCACCAGCGAACTCTGACCGATCACCGGGGTGGCGCTGTCGACGTAGTAGAGTTCGTTGAGCGCGGTCACGTCAGCCGGCACCAGGGTCTCGATGGCCTTGGCCCGGCTGTCGCCGAAACTGGTGCCGGAGTAGATGTCGATGGTGTTGCTGCCGATCGCCTGGATGTCCTTGAGCACGTAGCCCTTGGCGCCCTCGCCGATGGCCGAGATCGACACCACCGAAGTGATGCCGATGATGATCCCGAGCATGGTCAGCAGGGTGCGCATTCGGTGCGAGACCAGGGCGATCCAGGCCATCTTGAAGGCCTCGCGGAACAACCCGAGGCTGGCCACCAGCCGCCGTGGCGCCTGCTCGCGAGCGGGCGCCGCCTCGGCGGCCGGTGCAGTGGGCTCGGCGCGGGTGCGCCGGTCACTGACGATCTGCCCGTCGCTGACCTCGATGATCCGCTCGGCGTGGGCGGCGACCTTGGGGTCGTGGGTCACCAGGATCACCGTGTGCCCGGCGCCGTGCAGTTCCAGCAGGATGTTCATCACTTCCTTGCCGCTGGCGGTGTCGAGCGCTCCGGTCGGCTCGTCGGCGAGGATCACCTCGCCGCCGTTCATCAGCGCCCGGCAGATACTGACCCGCTGCTGCTGGCCCCCCGACAGCTGGCTGGGCCGGTGCGCCAGGTGTCCGCCCAGGCCCAGGCGGCCCAGCAGCTCCCGCGCCCGGGCATGGCGCCCGGCCTGCGCCACGCCGGCGTACACCGCCGGGATCTCGACATTGCGCAGGGCATCCAGGTGCGGCAACAGGTGGTAGCGCTGGAAGATGAAACCGAAGTGGTCACGGCGCAGCGCGGCCAGGGCGTCGTCGTCGAGATCACGGGTTTCCTGGCCGCTGACCTGGTAGCTGCCGGCGCTGGCATGGTCCAGGCAACCAAGGATGTTCATCAGCGTCGACTTGCCCGAACCCGAGGCGCCGATGATCGCCACCAGCTCGCCGGCATGGATCTCCAGGTCGATACCCTTGAGCGCCAGGAACTCGCGGTCGCCCGCCATGAAGCTGCGGCTGACCCCATCCAGGCGCAGCAGCGGCTGGTCCTCGAGCGCCGCCACTGCCCGCGCCGGCGACAGTTCCACGTTCATGTTCATGCTCACGCCCCCGCCTCGCCCGACACCGGCTCGCCGATCACCACGCGGTCGCCTTCGGCCAGGCCGTCCTTGACCTGCACCTTGACGTTGTTGTTGACCCCCGCCTGGACCTTGCGTACTTGGGCGAAGCCCTTGCCGTCGAGCACCCGCACCGGGAAGCTGCCGTCGGCGTCACGCGGCCCCAGCGCCGCCACCGGCACGGTGAGCACGCCCAGGGCGGTGTCGAGGACGATACGCACCTGGGCGGTCATCGAGATGCGCAGCCGGTGCTCGGGGTTGGGCACCTCGAACAACGCGTTGTAGAACACCGCGCTGGCCTGCTTGGCGGCGCCGCCGCTCTTGTCGCTGCTTTCCAGGTAGTTCTGCGGCGCAGGCTCGGTGCCGCGCAGCTTGGCGTAGTAACGTTTGTCGTCACCGAGGATGGTGAAGTACACCTGCTGGCCGGGGCTGATATGAATCACATCGGCTTCGGACACCTGGGCCTTGATGGTCATGGTGTCGAGGTCGGCGAGCTTGAGGATTACCGGCGCCAGCTGGTTGGAGATCACCGTCTGCCCTTCCTGGGTGACGATACCCACCACATGGCCATCGATCGGCGCGACGATACGGGTGTAGCCGAGGTTGACCCGGGCCGTGTCGATCTGCACCTGGGCGCTCTTGATCTGCGCGTCCAGCGAGCGCAGGTTGGCTTGTTGCACCTCGAACTCGGACTCGGCGTTCTCGAAGTCCTGGCGCGAGATCGACTCGTCGGCCTGGAGCACGTCGTAGCGTTCGTAGACCCGCTTGGCCTGCTTGAGCTTGGCCTGCACCGAGCGCCGCTCGGCCTGCAGCTTCTCGGCGTCGACCTCGGCCTGCCGCAGCGAGTTGCGCGGCACCAGCGGGTCGATTTCGGCCAGCCACTGGCCTTCGGCGACCTTGTCGCCAAGCTTCACCTTGAGCGACTTGAGTTGCCCTGAGACCTGGGCGCCGACGTCCACCTGGCGGATACCTTCCAGGGTGCCGGTGGCCAGCACCGCGTTTTCGATATCGCCACGCTCGACCGTGGCGGTGATGTACTGCGGCGGCTTGGCCGGGGCCTGCACCGCGTACAGCACGATGCCGGCGACCAGGGCCACGGCGACACCGAGGGTGATCTTGCGAAACTTCGTCTTTTCCATAAAACCGTTCTTCCTGAAGCTGATGAGGTCCCGTGGGAGCGGGCTTGCCCCGCGATAACGCCACTCCAAGGTGGCGCCATCACTTTGCAAGCCCGCTCTCACGACGGTGTTACTGCTTCACCCTGCTGTGATACAGGGCCTGCCCGTCATGCCACCAGGCGGCCAGGCTGAACACATCCGGCACCTTGAGGATGCTGAAATGGTTGCCTGGCCCCTGCCACACCTCCAACTGCGGCAGCCATTCACGCCAGCCGTCTTCCATCACCTGTTGCTCGCCCTGGTTGCCGGCCGCGTCCAGGCTCGGATCGGCCACCAGCACCAGCCGCGCCAGACCATCGAATCCACCCTCGGGGCGATACACCGTGCGCAGCGCCGTGGCGAAGGTTCGCACCACGCCTTCAAGCGCCTGCGGCGAAGAGCGCGACGGCATCAGGCCGACCCGTACCATCGCCGCGTGCAACTGACGCAGCTGTTCCTGATCGTCGGTTTCAGCGAAGGCTACAGGTTCGATGCCCAACGTCTTGCCGGTGGACAGTTGCAACGACTCGACAAGCCGCTGCAGGGCCTGGGTAAAGGTGTACGGCTTGCCGCAACTGCCCCCCGCGCCCGGCGCCTCGCTGTCGATCAGGGTCAGGGAGCGCACCTCGCGCCCCTTGGCCTGCAGGCGTATCGCCATGGCATGGGCCACCCAGCCACCGAACGAATGCCCGACCAGGTTCAACGGTCCTTCGGGGTACAGCGCCTCGATGGCCTGGGCATGGCACGCCGCAGCCACCTCGACCGAGCAATGGGGCACTTCACCCGCAGCCAGGCCACGCGCCTGCAGGCCATGCACCGGCCAGTCCGGCCCCAGCGCCTCGGCCAGGCCGATGAAGCTGGTCACGCTGTCGCCGGCGCCCGGCACGCAGAACACCGGCACATGGCCCGGCACGCCACTCTGGATTGCCAGTAGCGGCTGGTGCGCCGCCGGCGCGAGCGCCGACGCGGCCTGCATCGCCTGGGCGATGGCCTGGCCGAGCACGGCGGCTTGCGGGTCCTGGACCATGCTCTGGTGATCGCCCGGCACGCTCAGGCACTTCAGCTCCTGCCCAGGCAAGGCCTCGGCCCAGCCCAGGCTCGGGCTGTCGGTGACGATACCGGCGCTGCGCTGTTCGGCGATGAACAAGTGCAGCGGCACCGGCAACGGCGCCAGGCGATAGTGAGCCAGGGCATGGCCATGGGCCAGGTGACGCTCGAAGAAGTGGCGCAACTGTCCATCGCTGGCCTGGGCCAGGCCGGGCACCAGCAACTGCCGCTCACGGCAGTAGGCAAGCAGTGCCTCGAAGGGCAATGCGCCCGGCTGCAACGCCTCGATCTCGGCCAGTTGCATAGCCCCCGCCTCGCCCTGCGCCTGCCAATGCACGCGGCAATGCAGCAGCAACTGCGCTTGCACCAGATACGGCCCTTGCCAGCGCGCCTTGCCCTGGTCGCTCAGGCGCGGCACGTAGGTGTCGATCAGGCCGACGAAGGCCACCGGCTCGTCCGCACCCAGCAATTGCGCCGCTACCTCGTAGGCCAGCACACCGCCGAACGACCAGCCGGCCAGGCGATACGGCCCGTGTGGCTGCACGGCGCGAATCTGCCGCACCAGGCGCGCAGCCAGGCACTCCATGGTGTTCAATTGCACCTGCCCGACGGCGACGCCGGCCAGCCCATAGATAGGGAAATCACCTTCGATATGCCGCCCCAGGACCGGAAAATACAGGTCCAGGCCACTGAACTCATGGATCAGGAACAGCGCAGGCTGGCTGCCTGCGGCACGCACCGTGACCAGGCCTTGCGCCTCGTCCTCGGCCGCCACCTCGTCGAGCAGCGGCGCCAGGGCGGCAATGGTCGGGTGCTGGAACAACTGGGCCAGGGTCGTGTGCAGGCCAGCCTGGCGCATCTCGCCCACCAGGCGGATCGCCGACAGCGAATGCCCGCCCAGCTCGAAGAAGCTGTCATGCCGCCCGACTCGCTCGACCTCGAGCACCTGCGCCCACAGCGCCGCCAAGGCCTGCTCCACCGGCGTCACCGCCGCCTCGAACACCGCCACGGCCAGGTCCTGCGCGCCCGGCAGTGGCAGGGCCCGACGATCGACCTTGCCGTTGTTGGTCAGCGGCAGCGCCTCAAGTGCGACGAACGCCGCCGGCAGCATGTACTCCGGCAACCGATCGCGCAGGAAAGCACGCAACGCCGCACCGTCCAGGGCCATGTCGGTACGGGTGTACCACGCCACCAGGCGCAACGGCCCCTGCTCCAGGCGCAGGGCCATGACCACGGCCTCTTCCAGGCCCGGGCACTGGGTGAGGTGTTGCTCGACCTCGCCCAGCTCGATGCGAAAGCCGCGGATCTTCACCTGGTCGTCGGTGCGGCCCAGGCATTCCAACTGGCCATCCTCGCGCCAGCGGGCCAGGTCACCGGTACGGTACAACCTCGCCCCGGCACCTGCGGCGAATGGATCGTCGAGGAAGCGTTCGGCGGTCAGCTGCGGACGATTCAGGTAGCCGAGGGCGACGCCGTCGCCGCCGATGTACAGTTCGCCGGTGACGCCCTCGGGCAGCAAGCGCCCGTGGCAATCGAGGACATAGGCCGTGGTGTTGCCGATCGGGCCGCCGATCGGCACATGCTCGGCACCGTCGACCACCGCCCGCACCGCACTGGCGGTGGCGAAGGTGGTGGTCTCGGTGGGCCCATAGCAGTGCACCAGGCGCAACTGCGGCGCCTGGGCCAACAAGGCGCGGAAGCTGGCGGGCTCGCCGCGCTCGCCGCCGCACAACAGGATGCGCAGCCCGGCCAACGCCTCGGGGATCAGTTGCACATACTGGTTGAACAGCGCCGTGGTGACGAACATCACGCTGGCGCCGCCCTGGCGCAGGGCGGCGGCGAACTGCGTCGGCTCGACCAGGGTCTGGTGATCGAT
Source organism: Pseudomonas sp. WC1 (assembly GCF_050586565.1). Lineage (NCBI taxonomy): Bacteria > Pseudomonadati > Pseudomonadota > Gammaproteobacteria > Pseudomonadales > Pseudomonadaceae > Pseudomonas > Pseudomonas sp. WC1. The sequence goes on along the minus strand of NZ_JBOBDQ010000005.1, from coordinate 12,189 downwards.
CACCAGCACCTGGCCTCCGTTGAGCAGGCCGCCCCAGACATCCATGGTCGCGGCGTCGAACGCCGGGTTGGCGACGAAGGCGAAACGGTCCGTGGCGTTGAAGTCGGCATAGCCGTTGTTCAGCACCAGCCGGGCGATGCCGCGATGGGTCACCCGCACCCCTTTCGGCGTGCCGGTGGAGCCGGAGGTGTACATCACGTACGCCACCGCATCGGCCTCCTGGGCCAGGCCCGGGTTGTGCGTGGGCTGCTCGTCCAGCGCCAGGCAGTCCAGGTCGATGCGCCGCGCCTCGCAATCCGCGGCCAGGCTGCCAAGGGTCAGTAACACCGCGGCCTGGCAGTCTTGGACCATGAACGCCTGGCGCTCGGCCGGGGCGTTGATATCCAGCGGCACGTAGATCGCCGAACACTTGAGCACGGCCAACTGCGCGACCAGCAACGGCAGCGAGCGAGGCAGCAGGATCGCCACATGATCGCCGGCCGCCACCCCCTCGCCAATCAACCAGTGCGCCAGGCGGTTGGCCTGCTCATTGAGCTCGGCGTAGGTGAGCTGGCGCTCGTCATGCAGCGCCGCCAGCGCCAACGGATGGCGCGCCACCTGCTGCTCGAACAGGCGGTGCACGGGCACCGACCTGGGGTAGGCGCGTTGCGTGGCGTTGTAATCCAGTAATCGACGACGCTCCTCGGCCGGCACGATGTCCAGCCGCTCCAGGCCTTGCTCGGGATCATGTGCCAGGGCCTCGACCAGGTGTGCGAGGGCCTGCTCGAGGTAACCGCACAGCCGCCGGGCGTCCAGGCCCGCCGCGCACTGCGCGGTCAGGCTGAAGCGCTCCCCGAGGTCGTCGATGCTCAGGGCCAGCGGGTAGTTGCTGCGTTCCTGCGCATGCAGCAGCTCGATGCCCTGCCAGGCACGCCCATTGGCAGTGTCATGGGCCAGCGCGGCGGCACTGTGACGGTAGTTGAGCAAGGCGCTGAACAGCGGCGCACCGGGCGGCAAGGCACTGCAGCGCTGCGCCAGGGCCAGTTGCGCATGCTCGTGCACCAACAGCCCGGTCAGCCGGCGGTGGGTGTCGAGCAGCGCCTCACGTACCGGCAGGCGGCCCACGTCCAGGCGCAGCGGCAAGGTGTTGATGAACACGCCCAAGGCCCGCTCCATGCCTTCACCGCCCTGCAGGCGACCAAGCAGCACGGTGCCGAACACCACGCTGTCGCGCCCCGACAATTGCCCCAGCACCAGGCCCCAGGCCAGGTGCATCAGGCTGGCCGCGCCGACACCCAGCAGCCGCGCCTGTTCGCGGGCCCGCCGCGCCAGCTCGTCGTCCAGCCAGTGCTGGGCTTCGGCCACGGCGTCGGCGTGGGCCAGCGGATGCGGACCGTAGGCCAGGGTCGGCTCGTCGATATCACCCAACTGCTCGCGGAAGTACGCCTCATGCTCGGCCTCGCCGGCACCCTGCAGCACCTGGGCGATGTAGTTGCGGTACGGCACCGGCGGCGGCAAGCGCAGCTGCTCGCCGAGCAGGCAGGCCTCCAGTTCGGCGCGCAACACGTCCTGGGCCACGTGATCCATGACCAGGTGGTGGAACAGCAAGGTGGCGGTGATCCGCCCGCTGCTCGGGTCCTGGCGGTGCACCAGGCGCAGGAGCGGCGCGCGGGTCAGGTCCAGGCGCAGGCTGATCGGCTCATCCGCGGCCAGTTCCTGCACGGGCAACGCCGCCTGGCGCCATACCACCTGCACCGGCTGCGCCAGACCTTCCCAGTACAACGAAGAACGCAGGATGTCGTGCCGGGCGATCACCTGGTCCAGCGCCTGGCGCAACGCCTCCAACCGAGCCTGGTCGGCCACCGCGAAACGCGCCTGCAGCAGGTAGGGATCGTCACCCTCGCTGGCCAGGTGGTGATAGAGGATCCCCGCCTGCAACGGCCCCAGCGGATAGATGTCCTGTACATTGGCGGCACCGCCAGGCACCTGATCGACGATCCGCTCGATGTGCGACTGCTCCAGCGCCACCAACGGCAGCAAGTCCGGCGTGATGCGCCGGCAATCACTGCCGATGCGGTTGGCCGGCACCCGGCTTCCGCCATGCTGGCTCAAGGTCGCGGCCACGGCGGCCAGGGTCGGTTCGGCGAACAGCACGCGGATGTCCGCGTCCAGGCCCTCGGCACGCAAGCGGGCGATCAGGGTCACGGCCAGCAGCGAGTGGCCACCGAGCTCGAAGAAATGGTCCTGGCGCCCTACCCTCGGCACATTGAGCAACTCGGCCCATAGCGCCGCCAGATGGCGCTCGGCCTCGCCTTGCGGCGCCTCGTAGGCACGGCTGAGCACCGCGTCGGCACCAGGGTCGGGCAGACGCTGGCGGTCGAGCTTGCCATTGGCCGTCAATGGCATGGCCGGCAATGCCACATAGGCCGACGGCACCATGTAGTCCGGCAAGCGCGCCTGGGCATGCTTGCGCAATGCCGCCACGCCCGGCACCGCATCGTCGGCCGTGAACCAGGCGACCAGGCGCTCGCCGCGCAGCAGCACCGCCACTTCGCGCACACCCGGATGGCTGGCCAGGCAGGCCTCGATCTCGCCCAACTCTATGCGCAGACCGTGCAGTTTCACCTGGAAATCGTTGCGACCAAGGAATTCCAGCTCGCCATCGGCGCGGCGGCGCACCAGGTCGCCGCTGCGGTACAGGCGCTCATCGACCACGAACGGGCTGGCGCCGAAACGTTCGGCCTCCAGCGCCGGCAGGCCCAGATAGCCACGCGCCACGCCGACACCACCGATGTACAACTCGCCCACCACGCCCCGCGGTACCGGCAGGCCGTTGCTGTCGAGCACATACAGGCGGGTGTTGGCGATCGGCCGACCGATCGGTGGCGCCTCTTCGGGCACGGGCTGCCGGGGCTCGAGGGTCCAGACGCAGCAGTCGACGGTGGCCTCGGTGGGGCCGTAGACGTTGTGCAGCCGCACCTGCGGCAGGCGCTCGCGCAACTGGCGCAGCAACGCCGAAGTCAGCTCGCCACCGCCACAAACCACATCGGTGAGGCTGTCGCAGGCCGCGCTGGCCTCCAGGGCGAGGAACTGCTGCAGCAGTGCGGGCACGAACTGCACCACGCTGACCCGCTGGCGCTGGATCAGCGCCGCCAGGTAGTCCGGGTCGCGCTGGCCATCCGGGCGCGCCAGCACCAGGCGCAGGCCGGCACACAGCGGCCAGAACAGCTCCCATACCGACGCATCGAAGCTCACCGGGGTCTTGTGCAGCAGCGCACCTGATGCGCTCGGGGCGATCAGCCGCGAACTCCAGTGCACCAGGTTGCACAGGCTGCGGTGCTCGACCATCACCCCTTTCGGCGTGCCGGTGGAGCCGGAGGTGTAGATCACGTAGGCCAGGTGGCGGGCGCCAAGGCCCGGCACCTGTGGATTGTCCGGCGACTGCTCGGTCCAGTCCGGCTGGTCGAGGTCCAGCCGCGCCACCGGGCTGTCGCTGAAGCGCCGGTTGCTGGCGGCATCCACCAGCAACGCCAGCGGCGCGCTGTCTTCGAGCATGTACGCCAGGCGCTCATCCGGGTAGCCCGGATCCAGCGGCACGTAGGCGCCACCGGCCTTGAGCACCGCCAGCAGCCCGACCAGCAACCGTGACCCCCGCGCCAGGCACACGGCGACCCGGCTGTCGGCGACCACGCCCTGTTCAATCAGGCGGTGGGCCAAGCGGTTGGCCGCCGCATTCAATTCGGCGTAGGTCAGTTGCCCGTCCTCGGCCTGCACCGCGATGGCCTGCGGCGTACGCGCCACCTGCGCCTCGAACAGCGCGTGCAGCGGTTGCTGCAGGCCGCCGATCCGCTCGCTGGCGTTGCAGGCCACCAGTTCCTGGCGACGTTCGGCGGCGCCGAGCAGCTCGACCTTCGCCGGCACGGCCTGGTCGCTGCCCGCCATCGCCCAGAGCAGTTGCTCCAGGTAACCCAAGTGCCGCTCGATGGTCGCCCGGTCGAACAGCGCGGTGGCGAACTCCAGGGCGCCGCCGTAGCCGTCGGCAGTCTCGCCCAGGCTCAGGGTCAGGTCGAACTTGGCGAAGGTCTGCGTGCCACCCAGCGCCTCCAGCTGCAGCCCACCCAGGCGCAGGGCCTCGCCCGGCACACCGTTCCACGCCAGCGATACCTGGTACAGCGGTGTGTGGGCCAGGCTGCGCGGCGGGTGCAAGCGTTCTACCACCTGTTCGAACGGCAGGTCCTGATGATCCTGGGCCTGGCTCACACAGGCCTTGACCCGGGCCAGCAGCGCGCCGACATCGGGGCTGCCGGCGGTATCGATGCGCAGCGCCAGGGAGTTGACGAACAAACCGATCAGCCCCTCGACCTCAGCCTGGCGGCGGTTGGCCACCGGGGTGCCGATCACTACCTCGGCCTGGCCGGACAGGCGCGCCAGCAACACCGCCCAGGCGCCGGCGAAGAGCATGAACGGGGTGACCCCATGACGCAGGCACAGCGCCCGCAGGTCTTCGCTCAAACGCCGATCCAGGCGCACTTCTACGCGGTCGCCAAGGTAGTCCTGACGGGCCGGTCGTGGCCGGTCGGTGGGCAGGGTCAGCAGCACCGGCGCACCGGCCAGGGCCTGGCTCCAGTAGTCGCCCTGGCGCTGCAAGGCCTCACCGCTCAGCCAGCGACGCTGCCACAGGGCGTAGTCGCCGTACTGGATCGCCAGCGCCGGCATCGGGTCGTCGCGGCCTTCGCTGAAGGCCTGGTACAACGTCGCCAGCTCCTGGGTGAACACCCCCATCGACCAGCCGTCGGCAACGATATGGTGCAAGGTCAGCAACAGCACATGGTGGTCCGCCGCCAGGCACAGCAGGCGGCCGCGCACCGGCAGCTGGTGCGCCAGGTCGAATGGCAGCATCGCCTCGGCCTGCATCAGCTCGGGCAACTGCTGCGCCGCGCCGCGCAGGTCATGCCAGGCCAGGGCGAAGCCGCCCCGTCCGGGCGCCACCCGTACCCGCGCCTCGGCGCCTGTCTGGGTGAAGTGGCTGCGCAGGCTCTCGTGGCGCTCGACGATGCGCTCCAGCGCCCGCTCCAGGGCCTCGCGGTCCAGCGGGCCGCGCAAGGCCAAGCCCAGGGGAATATGGTAGGCGGCGCTGGCATCGTCCATCTGCGCCAGGAACCACAGCCGTTGCTGGGCGAACGACAGCGGCAGGGACTGCCCGCGCGGCGCCGGCTCGATGGCCGGCAGCACGTCGTGGCGATCCTCGGCCAGGGTCGCCGCCACCGTCAGCAGGCGGTCGTCGGCGAACAGCTCGCCCAGCGACAGCTCCAGGCCCAGCCGCGTGCGCACCTGGCCCACCATGCGCATGGCCAGCAGCGAATGACCGCCCAACTCGAAGAAGCGGTCCTGACGCCCCACCCGCTTGAGCTGCAACAGCTCGCACCACAGCTCGGCCAGGGCAACCTCCAAGGCCCCTGCCGGGGCCTCGTAGGCCTGGCTGTCCGCTTCGCGCTCGGGCAACGGCAGGGCCCGGCGGTCGACCTTGCCGTTGGCGGTCAGTGGCCAGGCATCCAGTTGTACCCACGCCGCCGGCACCATGTAGGCCGGCAGGCGTTGTTGCAGCGCGGCACGCAGGGTACCGACCGGCTGCGCCTCGGCGCCGGCAATGTAGTAGGCCACCAGCCGCGGCTGCCCGGGCTGGTCCTCGCGGGCCACCACCAGCGCTTCGGCGACCCCCTCCAGAGCGAGCAGCTGCGCCTCGATTTCCCCCAGTTCGATGCGCAGGCCGCGCACCTTCACCTGATCGTCGTTACGGCCCAGGTAGTCCAGGGTGCCGTCGGCATTCCAGCGCGCCAGGTCGCCGGTGCGGTACATGCGTGCGCCGGGCACCTCGCTGAACGGATCTTCGAGGAAACGCTCGGCGCTCAGGTCTGCGCGGTTCAGGTAGCCGCGCGCCACACCGGCCCCGCCCACGTAGAGTTCGCCGGCCACACCGCACGGCACCAACTGCCGCGCATCATCCAGCAGGTACACGCGGGCATTGGCGATCGGCCGGCCGATGTCCAGCACGCCGCCCGGCAGCACCAGGCCAGAGGTCGCGACCACGGTCGCCTCAGTGGGGCCGTAGTTGTTGACCACGACAAAGCCGGGGTCGCTAGTGAACTGGCGCAGGCGGTCGCCGCCGATCAGCAAGGTGCGCAGGGTCGGATGACGCAGCCCCTGGGCGAAGGCGTACTCGGCCACCGGGGTTGGCAGGAACGCCACCTTCAGGGGTTGCTCCAGCCACCAGGCCAGCAGAGCGTCGAGCTGCTCGTTGCCCAACTGCGCTGGTGGCAAGTGCAGCACCGCCCCGGCGCACAGCGCCGGCCATACTTCCCAGGCCATGGCGTCGAAACCGAAGCCGGCGACGCTGGCGGTGTGATCCCCCGCGCCCAGCTCGAAGGCCTTGCAGTGCCAGTGCACCAGGTTGGCCAGGGTGCGGTGCTCGACCATCACGCCCTTGGGCTGGCCGGTGGAGCCGGAGGTGTAGATCACGTAGGCCAGGTGGCTGGCCTGCAGGCGGGGGATCTCGGGGTTGTCCGCACGCTCCGGCCAGTGCGGCCTGTCCAGTGCCTGCGCCGCCAGGCCCAGTCCTTCAAGACGCACCAGCAACGCCTGCTGCGCCAGCACCACCACCGGAGCGCTGTCCTCGAGCAGATAGCGCAGCCGCTCGTCCGGGTGCGCCGGGTCCACCGGCACGTAGGCGCCACCGGCCTTGAGCACCGCCAGCAACGCCACCAGGGTGTCGAACCCTCGGCGGGCCACCACGGCCACCCGCTCGTCGGGGCCGACACCTTGCCCGATCAGGTAATGGGCCAGGGCGTTGGCGCGCAGGTTCAGCTCGCCATAGGAGAGGGGCATGTCGCCTTGGCTGGCGGCCAGTGCCTGCGGTGCGCGGGCCGCCTGGGCCTCGACCAGGCCATGCACCGTCTGCCCGTTCGGGAACGCCAGGGCACTGCGATTGAAGGTGTCCAGCAGGCGCTTGCGCTCGGCCTCGCCCACCAGTTCGACCTCGGCCAGCGGCGCCTGGTCATTGGTCACCATGGCGCGCAGCATGCTGTCCAGATACCCGGCGAAGCGGCGCACGGTGCCCTCATCGAACAGTGCTGTGGCGTACTCGAGGCTGCCGACCAGTGCCTCGCCCTGCTCGCCCATGCTCAGCGACAGGTCGAACTTGGCTACCTGGCCGACCTGTTCCACGCCTTCCAGCTGCAGCCCCGCCAGGGTCGGCGCGGCGCCCTCGGTGGCCAGCCAGTTGAGGGTGGTCTGGAACAACGGGGTATGGCCGAGGCTGCGCGCCGGCCGGACGATCTCCACCACCTGCTCGAAGGGCAGGTCCTGGTGCGCCTGGGCGTCGAGCAGGCGGGCCTTGACCTGCGCCAGCAGGCGCTCGGTGCTCGGCGCGCCCGCGGTATCGATACGCAGGGCCAGGGTATTGACGAACAGACCTACCAACGGCTCCAGTTCGGCGCGGCCGCGCCCGGCCACCGGGCAGCCCACCACCACCTCGGCCTGCCCGCAAAGCCGGGCCAGGGTGGCGGCCCAGGCGCTGAGCATAACCATGTACAGCGTCACCTGGTGTCGCTGGGCCAAGGCCCGCAGGCCGGCCCCCAGGCGCGCATCCAGCTGCAGCGCCAGGCTGGCGCCGCTGAAATCCTGGCACGCCGGTCGTGGCCGGTCGCTGGGCAGGCTCAGCAGCGTCGGCGCGCCGTCCAGGGCCTGGCGCCAATAGTCGGCCTGACGTTGCAGTTGCTCACCGGCCAGCCAGCGCCGCTGCCACACGGCGTAGTCGCCATATTGGATGGCCAGCGCCGGCAGCGGGTCGTCCTTGCCCTCACGCAGCGCCGGGTACAGCGCGTTCAATTCGCGGGTCAGCACGCCGAGGGACCAGCCATCGGCGACGATATGGTGCACGGTGAGGAGCAGCACATGGTGCGCCTCACCCAGGCGCAGCAGGCTGGCCCGCAGCAACGGCCCCGTCGTCAGGTCGAAGGGGGCAGAGGCCTCGTCGCGCAGGTGCCCGGCCAGTGCCTGCGGTGCCAGCGTCCGGCGCTGCAACCAGCCGGGTTGCGGGGTCGCGGCGATGATCACCTCGGCACTGTCGCCACAGGGCACGAAGCGACTGCGCAGGCTCTCGTGGCGCGCGACGATGCGCAGCAAGGCGGCCTCCAGCGCGTCGGCATCCAGTGTTCCGCGCAGGCCCAACGCCAGCGGCACGTTGTAGGCCTGGCTGCCGCCTTCCAGTTGAGCGAGGAACCACAGGCGCTGCTGGGCAAACGACAGCGGCAAGGGTTGCTCCCGAGGCACCGCGACCAGCGCTGGCAGCTCGCTGCGCCCGGCGCCGGCCAGCACCTGGGCCACCGCCGCCAGCTCGGGATTGGCGAACAGATCGGCCAGGGCCAGTTCCACGCCAAGGCGCAGCCGCACCTGGGAAACCATGCGCATGGCCAGCAGCGAATGCCCGCCCAGCGCGAAGAAGTGGTCATGCCGGCCAACCCGCTCCACGTGCAGCAGCTCGCCCCACACCTGGGCCAGGGCCTCTTCCAGCTCACCCTCGGGGGCCACGTAAGTGCGCTCGAACAAGGCCGAACGTTCTGGCGCCGGCAGCGCACGGCGGTCGAGCTTGCCATTGGCAGTCAGGGGCAATGCGTCCAGCGACACATACGCCACCGGTACCATGTACTCCGGCAGATGGGCCAGCAACTGCCCGCGCAGCTGCTCAGGCTGGGCCGGCTCCAGGCCCGCCTGGGCGGTGAAGTAGGCCACCAGCCGCGGTTGGCCGGGCTGGTCCTCACGGGCCACCACCACCGCCTCGCCGATGCCCGGCAAGCTGTTCAGGCGGCTTTCGATCTCACCCAGTTCGATGCGCACGCCGCGGATCTTTACCTGGTCATCGTTGCGGCCCAGGTAATCGAGGGTGCCGTCGGCCAGCCAGCGCACCAGGTCTCCAGTGCGGTACATACGTGCACCGGGTGTCGTGCTGAACGGGTCGTCGAGGAAGCGTTCGCGGGTCAGTTGCGCACGGTCCAGGTAGCCGCGGGCGACCCCGGCGCCGCCGATGTAGAGCTCGCCGGGCACACCCAGGGGCGCAGGCTGCAGGTGCGCATCGAGCACGTACAGGCGGGCGTTGTCCACGGCGCCGCCGATGTGCAGGGCGCCGCCCGCCTCCACCACGCCGGAGCTGGCCACCACGGTGGTCTCGGTGGGGCCATAGTTGTTGACCACGGCGAAGGTCTGGGTGCGGTTGAACTGGCGCAGGCGGTCGCCGCCGATCAGCAAGGTGCGCAGGGTCGGGTGTTCGAGCTGGTGGCTGAAGGCATACTCGGCCACCGGCGTGGGCAGGAAACTGACATCCAGCGGCTGGGCGCGCCACCAGGCCAGCAGCGCGTCAAGGTCTTCGTGGCCTTCGCTGGACGGGGCCAGGTGCAGGGTCGCCCCCGCGCACAGCGCCGGCCAGACTTCCCAGGCCATGGCGTCGAAGCCGAAACCGGCCAGGCTCGAGGTGTGACGCCCCTGGCACAGATCGAACGCGCGGCAGTGCCAGTCCACCAGGTTGTTCAGGTTGCGGTGTTCGACCATCACCCCCTTGGGCTGGCCGGTGGAGCCTGAGGTATAGATCACATAGGCCAGGTGCGCCGGGCTCAGGCCGCTCACCTGGGGATCGTCACAGCGCGCCGGCCAGTCCGGCTGGTCGAGTGCCAGCACCGGCACCGCGCCTGTGCCCAGGCGGCCGCGCAGCGCCTGCTGGGTCAGTACGGCCACTGGCGCGCTGTCATCCAGCAGGTAACGCACGCGCTCGTCGGGGTGTGCCGGGTCCACCGGCACGTAGGCGGCGCCGGCCTTGAGCACCGCGAGCAGGCCGACCAGGGTGTCCAGGCCGCGCCGGGCGAACACCGCCACCCGGTCGTCGGGGCGCACGCCCAGGCCGATCAGCTGATGGGCCAGGGCGTTGGCGAGCTGATTCAACTGCTGGTAACTCAGCGACTGGTCGTCACAGGTGGCGGCCAGGGCCTGCGGATGGGCCTGGGCCACGGCCTCGATGCGCCGGTGCAACGGCCCATGAGTGTCTGTGGCGCCGGGGGTCTGGTTGAAGGCTGCCAGTATGTGCTCGCGCTCTTCGTCCGGCAGCATCGGCAACGCGCGGACGGCAACAGCGGGTGCTTGCACCAAGGCCGCGAGCAGGCTGCGCAGGGTCTGCTCCAGATAGGCGCAGACGCGTTGCGCCGGCACTTCGGGGCTGGCCAGCAAGGTCAGGCGGAAGGCTTCGCCGAAGTCGTCGACGCTCAAGGTCAACGGGTAGTTGGTGGCCTCGGCGGCATGCACGATCTCGATACCTGCCCAGCCTGCCCGGCGCACCGCCTCGGAACCCGAGGGCGCGCTGTGGCGGTAGTTGAGCAAGGCGTTGAACAATGGCGTCGGTGCCGCCACGCCGCTGCAGCGCTGCGCCAGGGCCAGAGGCGCATGCTCGTGGCGCATCAGCGTGCTCAGGCGCTGGTGGGTAGCCTTGATCGCCGTGGGCAGGTCGACGGCATCCAGGTCGACCCGCAGCGGCAAGGTATTGATGAAAATGCCCAGCGCCCGGTCGGTGGCTTCGGCACCTTGCAGGCGCCCCATCAGCACGGTGCCGAATACCACCTGCTCGCGCCCGGTCAGGCCACCCAGTACCCGTGCCCAGGCCAGGTGGAACAGGCTGGCGACACTCACCCCCTGGCTGCGCGCCTGGCTGCGCAGGTCGCGGCACAACGCCAGGTCGAGATCCAGGGCGTGCTCGTTCAGCGCCGCGCCGTCGCCCTGCACATCGCCCAGGCCATAGGCCAGGGTCGGCCCGTCGACGCCCCCGAGCATGTCGCGGAAAAACGCCTCGTGCTCGGCCTCGCTCACGCCCAGCAGGGCCTGGGCCACGTGGTTGCGAAACGGCACCGGCCGGCCCAGATGGGCACTCTCGCCGAGCAGGAAGGCGAGCATTTCGTGGCGCACCACTTCCAGGGCGCTGTGGTCCATGGCCACGTGGTGGAACTGCAGGGTGGCGTGGACCTGCCCGCCGGGCTCCGGCGCCTGGCACTGCAGGCGGATCAGCGGGGCCTGGGTCAGGTCGAAGCCAGTGTCGGGCAACGCGCCGGGAGCCAGTTGCACGACACGCAGCCGGGCCTTGCGCCAGACCACCTGCAGCGGCGTTTCCAGGGTCTTCCAGTGCACCGAGGTGCGCAGGATGTCGTGCCGCTCGATCACCCCTTGCAGCGCCTGGGCGAAGGCCTCGACCCGGCTGCTGTCGGCAAACACGAAGCGCGCCTGCATCACATAGGGATCATGCTCGCCAGCACTGGCGTGGTGGAACAGCATGCCCTGTTGCAGCGGCACCAGCGGGTAGATGTCCTGCACGTTGGCCGCCCCGCCGGGGATGGCCGCGACCAGCTGGTCGAGGCTGTCCTGGTCGAGGTCGGCCAGGCTGAGCATGGCGGACGTGATGCGCTCGCAATCGGCGGGGATGCGGTTCTCCGGCACTTCGACGCTGCCCTGGCGCGCCGCCACGTATTCACCGCGCTCCAGCAGGGCGACCAGCGCCGGCTTGTGCTCGCGCAAGCGTGCCACCAGGGCTGTGTCGGTCAGGGCCTGGCGATTGCCCTGGACCACCAGTTGGCCATCCTTGAGGGCCAGCTGGACATTGTTGGCGGTCAGTGTCGCCAGTAGTTCGTTGATGCTCACAGGACGATCTCCATTCTGTCTGTGATGGCGGCATAGCCTGCCAGCGTCGGGTGTTCGAACAGGCTGCGCACGTCGGCCTCCAGGCCCGCTTCGCGCAGGCGCGAGGTGAGGGTCACCGCCAGCAGCGAGTGGCCACCCAGTTCGAAGAAGTTGTCATGGCGCCCTACCCGCTCCACGCCCAGCAGCTCGCTCCAGATCCGCGCCAGCAGCTGTTCGGTATCGCCGGCCGGCGCCTCGTAGTCGCGGCTCGGCAGGTCAGCTGCCGGCAGCGCCTTGCGGTCGAGCTTGCCGTTGGCGGTCAGCGGCAGGGCCGGCAGCGGAATGAACAGTGCGGGCACCATGTATTCCGGCAGTTGCCCGAGCAACGCTTCGCGCAAGGCCTCGGCCGGCGGCACGTCGCCGGTGACATAGGCCACCAGGCGCGGGCCGGCCGGCTGGGTGTCGTGCACCAGCACCACGGCTTCGCGCACCCCGGCCACACGAGTG